>NZ_CEXWTU010000114.1:0-15139 GCF_982758155.1 Marinagarivorans sp.
CTATAGAAGCAGCGAAGCGATACTGGGCCAAAAGTTAATGCAACGTTAGGGTCTAGGGTCTAGTGGCTAGAAGCTATAAGAAATCCCTGCGTAGAAATAAGCGCCATTAAAACCAAAGGGGGCTGAGCGTCTGGAGTAGGTGAAAACTCCAGGGCTATCGACGATGATATCGCCGCTTGGGCCATTTTCTAGCGTACCTGTGCGCGAGTTACCAATTGTATTTTCATCCGGCGTTACATCAAAAATGTTATTTCCACCGATATTTAAACCAATGCCGTTTTCAAAGTCGTAGTGTAGCGAAAGGTCTGTGAGTGTTTCTGCGCTGTATGTTTGGCGTTTTCCGTCGGTAATTGTGTATTCTCCATAGCGGTTAAATGAAAGAGCGGCTGAAAAATTACCTTGTGCGTAATTACTGCTAAAGTTGATGCGATCTTTAGGTTGCCACTCTTCAATAATGGAAATATCTTGCTCACTAAAAATTTCAGAGGCAGCAACGTCCGCTATGGGGGTGAATAATTCCACCACTTCCGTTTCGGTAAAGTTGGCCGAAAACGATAAGTCTAAAGAACCGTCGCCGATTTCAATATTGCTATAGGTGGCCACAAAGTCTACGCCCGATGTTTCTGTATCGGCGCCATTAAGAAAAAATTGCGCTTGATCGGCGCCAACGGCATTCATTCCCCTATCAAGAGTTCCTGATAGCCCTTTATTCAGCCCCTTACTGATAACAATTCTATCTTCAATATCGATTTGGTAGTAGTCGACTGTTAATGTGAGTGAGTCTATCGGTTCTAGAATAAAACCAATGCTTAAATTCTGGGATTCCTCTTCTTTAAGCTCGGGTATGCCAGCCGCTTCGGCTAGAGGGCTGTCATTCCTAAAAGTGCCGCGTTGCACGGCGATTTGCGGGCCAGTTGTGTCTGCAGGGTTGGTAACAAATTGCGTACCTACATTATTAAAATAAAGCTGCTGCATGGAGGGGGCTCTAAAGCCTGTGCTCGCGGCACCGCGAATGCGGAATATATCGGTGATGGCCCAGTTGGCGGCTAGTTTGTAATTAACGGTATCGCCAAAATCATCGAAGCTGTCGTAGCGCAGTGCGCCAGAAACCAATAAATTATCGGTAATGTCGTATTCGGTATCCACGTATAGCGACATAACATTGCGGCTTTCAGATACCGCCGAAACAGGGCTGATGCCGGGAAACCCCTGGATGCCCACATCGCCATTTGCTGCGTAAAGGTTTTGACCGTTTACGGTATCGTAATCGCGGTAGGCGTATTCGTCGCCGGGGGTTACTTGGTAATTATCTTTACGTAACTCGGCACCGGCGGCAAAACCCAAGTCGCCAATTTTTTGGGTGTAGTCAATATTCAGCGTGGTTAAGTCTAGTTCCAGCGCGTAAGCGTTCGCCTCGCGCGGCACGGTGGTACGTATTTCTTCGTCACTTAAACCGTGGCCATAGCGTAGAGTGTTGACGTAAGAACCATTGACGGAATCAAGGGTGTCGTAATCGATGCTGTTTTTACCGTAGGTATACGAAACATCCAGAGTACCCTCATTCGCTAATTCAATTTTGTAGCCGGCATCGACAGAAACATCAATAATCACAGAATCAATTTTAGGTAAAAAACCATCGACAATAACGGCATCGCCATCACTCAGTTGCGGATTACCACCGCTATTCCCAGGGTGGCGGAAAAAGGCGGCGGATTCATTGGCGCGATTAGAGTAGGTGAAAAACCCGTAAGCCTCACCATTACCAAAACCTTTTTTGGCATTTAATGCAAAACCGACTTGCTGTGAATCGGCATCGCCAATTCGAAAGGTAGTGCGGTTGGCGGTGACTTCCCTCGGGTCGCCGGCTTCATGGATCCCATTGCTATCGCTATCTTCACAAGGTGTGCTGTATAAACAAGAGCCATGAAGACCCGCGCGATTAGTATGGCCGCGATCGCGGAAATTCGCTGTGAAGTTTACAAAACCATCATCACCTAGCTCGAAACCTTTATTGACATCAATATTCAGTGTTTCTCCATCACCTTCAGTGTATTGGCCATAGCTTAGGTTGATCTTGCCCTCGGTAGACTCTTTAAGCACGATATTAATAACGCCAGCAATGGCATCTGAACCGTATTGCGCTGCGGCGCCATCACGCAATACTTCAATGCGCTGAATGGATGCGGCAGGGATGGCATTTAAGTCTGTGCCTGCGGTGCCGCGACCTACAGAGGTATTAATGTGTATTAAAGAGGATTGATGGCGACGCTTACCGTTGATTAATACCAGCGTCTGGTCTGGTCCTAGTCCACGTAATGTGGCTGGCCTTAAGGCATCAGTGCCATCGCTAATGCTGGAGCTGGGGAAATTAAATGACGGCGCCAGTGATTGCAGCATTCGGCCGAGCTCTGTGTGCCCCGTATTTTCTAAATCTTCAGTGGTTAATGTATCAACGGGCACAGGCAGCTCGGTACCACTGCGGCCGGGCATTCTTGAGCCAATACCGACGACTAATACCTCTTCAATATCGAGCTGGCTTTCTTGTGCGTAAGCCGCCGGGTACATGGCCGAAAATATCGCCAGTGATAATGTACTGGCGATAAATCGAGGTTTTGATTTGCATGTCATCATCATTTAACGATTCCTTTACTGTAATGGTATACACGGTAAGCATCGGTAGAAGACGATAGTGCTTACCGCATGGCATAGTTTTTCATTTTAATTTAACAAGTTACTATGCTTGTGGTGTATCCACAATCCTATGCGTAGTGTAAGGGTGAGGTTTTAGGCAGCTAATTACGTTGGTATTAAAAACAAGTATTTATTGGTGACAGCTTGCAATATTTTATGACTTTTAATAGTGTTTAAAATATGTGCTGTAGAGCGTGTGAAGGGGAGTGTGTTGGTGTGGGGTTGGGGCGGGTAGTGGATTGATCTGTGCTGGGGAATGATTTTTAGGGATTCCCTTTATATATTTTAGTGCAATGGGTCTGCGAGAAATAGGCCACCGTTATTTATTGATCAATATAAATAACGGTGGCCTGCTAAGCGTGAATCTTATTTGGTAACAGTGACGTTATCCACTTGTAAGACTACGCCCGATTGATTCGTCGCAAGTGGCGAAATCACAAATGGCGCATTCACTTTACTGGTGTCTAAACCGGCAGTGGCTAATTCGCTAAGGGCAATTTTATAGTGTGTCCATGTGTTTAATACGGGGTAGCCAATATTGTAATTACCCGAGCTACAGGGCCATACGCAATCGGCACGGAAGCTTAGGTCATCTTTTACTGCGCGTGGGTCGGCAGTAACGCGTAAATCAAACTCAATAAAGTTAAAGCCGCTTAAGTTTGCTGTAGCGCTGGATTGGTAAAAACCAATACCGCTATTGGTAGTGTAAGTTACTTCGCCTACGGTACCGTAGGCTCCGCCGGCATCTACAACTTGGTAGCCCACATTACCTTCGGCACTGTAAACGCCCCACACATAGGGCGGTGTTGTTGCGCCGTTAAAAATGGCAATACTTTCGCCGCTGGTATCAATGGGTTCCGGTGGCGTTACACCAGCGTTATCATCGAAGTCGTCGTCGCGGCTTGCGCAGCCTTTACCGGTTTCAACGTCTTTGGTGCACTGGTAAATACGCACGTAGTCGATCTGCATTTCTTGCGGAAAGGCCGATTCATCAATGCCTGTATCGTTAACTTGGCCGGCCCAATTACCGCCAACAGCAAGGTTGAGTAAAAGGTGGAAGCGTTGATTGAAGGGAGCGTTAGGTTCGTCTAAGGCTGCTGCCGAATACCAGCCTGCACTTTTTTGTGTAGCGTAGTGGTCACCATCAACATACCAGCGCACTTCGCCTTCCTCCCATTCCACGGTGTATTCGTGGAAATCGTCTGCGGGGTCGCCTTCGCCCGGCAAGACATATTCGGTGCCGGAGTAAACGTTGTTGGGCCAGTTATCACCGTAGTGCAGTGTGCCGTGAATGCGATTTTCGCCACCCACTTTTAAGTTAACGGCTTCCATAATATCGATTTCGCCAGAGCTAGCCCAGCCGCCAAAGACCCAGTCGGTGGGTAGCATCCAAATGGCTGGCCAGGTGCCTTGGCCTGCGGGCAGTTTGGCGCGTACTTCAAAGCGACCGTACTTCCAATCGCCCTTGAGTGCAGAGCGTAAACGGCCCGAAGTGTAGGTGCCGTTGCCGGAAGTGTCGTTGGGATCGTAGTTGTCGGCATCGTCATGAATCGCAGGGCCGGTCGCGTTTTCACGGATGGCTTTTAAGTGAAGAATGTCGCCATCCACCCAGACGTTGTCGGGGTCTTCAACATAGCATTGTGCTTCGGCATTACCGCCGCCATAGCAGTTCTTCTCATAGCTCCATTTGGTTTTGTCCACTTCATTGGTCGAGAATTCATCGTTCCACACCATGCAGTAGCCGGATGCTAATGGGTCGGCAATACAGGCGGTGCTGGCCGGCGTACTGCTGGCCGCAGAGCTATTGGCGATACTGCTAATGCTGGAAGCCGCTTCGCTGCTGCTCACGGTTTCGCTACTGCTGCTAACCGCCGGGCTAGAGCTGATGGCGGCAGAGCTTTCGCTCATCGCGGTGGAGCTAGTATTGCCGCCTCCGCTGCAGCCAACGCCAACGGCGAGCGCTAATGCAGAGGTTGATAACAAGCGAGTGGTGGTCGATACATCAAGTAATTTTTTATTCATTCTTCTAGACTCGATAGCAGTGTGATAGATGGCGAAGCCCTCGTGGTGAGGTGCATCACGTTGGCAGTGCTAATTTTGCCGTGTGCTGCCGACCCTTTCGCCCCAGAATACAGGTTTTCATTTACTGACACGTGCCGGCACCCGCTGTAGGCGCCAAGTGGCACGCCCAAGTGACCAATACGAATAAAAAGTGTGACTCAGGTTGCCCCTTATCGGCATGCGGCGCGAGACGCTGAAGTGAAGAGTGACGTGCTTCCCATTCTGAAGAGGAGCTCTAAATTTGGACGCGAAAGGCTACGAGCGGCGTAAAGTAGGACGCGTTACTGGCACTAAGATTCGTCATTTTGAGTGCGAAATTGCGTGGGGGTCATTTGAGTGTACTTCTTGAAAAACCGGTTAAACGCCGATTTACTGCTAAACCCGGCTTGATCCATAACCTCAAGCATGGGCAGCGTGGCTTGCGTAATTAGCAGCTTCTTGGCGCGCTCGACTCGGTAGTAGTTGATAAATTCAAAGAAGTTTTGCTGATAGTGGTGGTTGATTACGCGGGAAACTTGTCGCGGTGTACACGCTATTTTACTGGCCAATTGATCCAGCGTTACCTCTGGGTCTAAGTAGAATTCGTCTTGCTCTATAGCGCGGCTAACGGCTTCAATATGGCGCTGCAGGGGTTCGTCTGAGGTGGGGCGTTTGGAGCTTGGGTCGGCTTCGGGGGTAGGTGTATCTACAGGGGCATCGGGTTCTTCTTGGGGGGAGGCTATGCCTTGCACAATGTTGGAGTGTATCAGGCTGAAAATCACCAGCACATTGGCGAAGATAAACTTAAAATAGTTTCCCATTAGGCCGATGGTGTTGGGAAGATTGCCGAGCGCCAATTGGTGTGAAAGCTGCGCGCAGAGCTCCCAGAAAAACAAGAATAGAAAGCCGCTGATTAATATTTGTAGCCACGAACGGCTGACTTTATCGAGGTTCGAATGGCTGTGCAGAATTTGGGTTTTATAGCGAACCAGCAGTTTGTAGCTCAGTATGCCGTAGCTTAATATGGAGAGGTGCTGGGCAATCAGTAAACCCCGATACAGCGTATTTTTGTAATACACATCGTAGTTATGAATGCCGGCGAGTAATGCGTCTTCGCCAAGGGAAAACAGTATAGCGAGCAAGTAAAAAGGGAATATGGCCAGCGGCGCAAAGTGCCAGGCGGTTTGTAGGCTAAATTTGAAGTCGGTATAAATGACCGACCGAGTGTACAAGTAGAGTAAAGGCCCTTGCATTAATAGGCCGAACTTAAAGATAAAAAACAGTGCGCCTGCGTTATTGAAATAAACAGATTTGAACGGGCTCGCCCAGTAAATTAACGTATCAAGGGCTGCGAGGGCAAATACCAAGACAAAAAGCGCAAGCAAGACATTACTGCTTCTTTTACCCCTTCGTACACACAGTAAAATACAACTGAAGACTAAACAGTTAAAGGTGACTAACCATAGGGCAATGTCGTTAAAGTTAAATAGGACGAGGTGAGTAGCCATATGCGTAATGTATTTTTTGCTGAAACAAGTTGTTGTTAATGGTACCGGTTCGCGCGGGAATGTCCATGGTTTGGGTATTCTTAATATGAGTGATTGGCGGATACCTAGCTATTATAGTCGCCTCATTTAAGTCTCACGATTTATTGCGGTTCTTAGGGGGCGCTACCACGTTTAATCAAACCTTCGCCTAGGCGGGACTTTCTTATTCCCTATTCAGGCCCCCGATTCTTGCCTCGCCCCTAATCTGTGTGATGCGCTAAGTGATATTCGCCGTCGTCGTTCTTTTTGGCGTAAAGCCGATCTGTTAGCGTGAAGGACTTAGGGTCGGCATTTGCAACACGATGCTCTCGCCAAAAGACGTTGTTTTTATCTCGAGAAAAATCATCGGAGACTGAGTCAAAGCTATCGGGGTCTGCGTTTATAATTTCATGGTTAGTATAAAAAACACGATCTTTTATCAAGGTATACACAGAGTATTTATTATCGACTTTAATATCTTGCGGGCGGGTATCCTTTAAGCGACCTTGACTGGTAAATACTTGATCTTTGTAGGCATTGAAATAGTGGGTAATACTGCTCACTTCTTCGCTCGGTACCATTAAGAGTTCGCGGTCATTAATGACGAGCGGCTGCCATCGGTAAATTTTTGATCGCTCTATAGCTTTAGAGGCAGTCCATTCCGATGGGGTTTCGCCAACTATGCGCCGTTGTTCGTAATAAACAAATTGCCCATCTTTTGCGAAGCTATTATGCAGTATTCTAAAAGTCTCTGGGTTTGAGTTATAAACAGGCTTGTTGAAGTAATACGCGATATTACGATCCAGGGTGAAATAGACGGAGAGTATGTTAAAAGAGGGGGCGTCAACGCCTTCAAGGTTAACGCCATTATAATAAACGGATTGGTGATCCTTCGAATATTTCTCGTTAATCAATACGAAGGTCGAGGGGCTGGCATCGAGTATATGGCCTTCTCGATAAATGGTATCAGCCATTCGAAGGTATTGCGTCTGCTCTGTGTCTATGGGTGAAATATCACCGTTAATGGGAATGGTAATAGCTGACGAATAATACAGGTTATTAGCATCCCGAAAATAAAGCCCCCACAGTGCTTGGATGGTATCGGGGCTTGCTCCCACTATAAGGTCATCCATGTAATAGACAGACTCTGGCGTTTTGAGTAGGTAGCTAGATGGGTATTTATCGGGTTTTAAGTTTGAAGCAAAAAAGGCGGGAACCGCGGCGACTTGAGCAGGATTGAGGTTATCAATTTTATTATCTAGAAAATAAACATGATTTTTATCGCGAGTATAGGTGTTATCAAGTACTTCAAAAGTCTCTGGGTCTGCGCCTTCGATGGGCCTTCCTCCAATGCTAAAAAAGTTACCGCTCATTACATAAATAACGGAACCTTTTTGAAAGTAAAACTGATTACTTTTAACGCTATTGACTGCGGTGGCGTTATGTATCTTGGGGGAGTTAAAAACACAGCCTATTAATAGGCTGAATGTCACTAGGATTGCAGGTAATACAATAATCGCAATGATAATCCATAATACAATTTTCATCGGGCATTCCTTGGCTTATCGCGGTGGTCGATAATGGTGAATAGGGTGAGGTGGTGTTGTACACGTTTGTGGTACTGGATGCAACGGGGAAAGCGTTTTGTAAAGGTTGGATCAACCCCTTAGAGAGAAAGCATTAGTGGATAATGTGTTTTTCTCGTCCATTGCATGCCTCGACCTTAAAGCCACCAGACTTTGAGTAAGCCCAGTAAGCTAATCAGTGCGAGCACAAAGCCGATAACCCGCTTAAATAAAATGGTGTTTTGTAAAATATATTCATGGGCTTTTAGCCCTACAAAATGTCCAATCGCAGCTACTGGCAATAACAAAATGGCGGTTTGCCATTGTAGGTCAACACCAATGGCCAAAAAAACAGAAAGTTTTAAGCTTACAATCACAAACCAAGTCACAAATAAGGTGTTACGCAATAACGGTGCACTTACATTACTTATGAAAACGGCTGCGATAAGTGGGGCGCCGGTTAAAGAGGTGCCCGCGACATACCCACCTATGGCGAGTAAGCTATGGTCTAGGAGTTGACCACGGCTTTTAATGGCAATATCAAACAGCCACAAGAGCGAATAACATAATGCAACGCCATAAATGAAACTGAGTAACCAATGGGTTGGCAGCGTAATTAAGCCGGCAATGCCGATTAACGTAAAAGGCAAGATGACCAGCATGGCCTTTTTAAGGTAAGCCGTATCGACTTTATGGATGCGTGTACGCAAGGTTAGCGCTGAAAAAAACAATAAGTGCAAGCCAATAATAGGCATCCAGAAGATAGCTTGATCGTGTACAAAAAGTAATAGCGGTAAACCCAGTGCTGCGCCGCCAAAGCCTAGACCACTACGCACAAATCCAGTCCAAATAAATAATAGTCCAATAGTCATTATTTGGTAAAAACTAAAATTCTGTAAGATGTCCATGAATACTCATTGATGACTAAAGCGCGAGGCGCGTAAAGATTAAAAATATTTGGTGTTAATCAGGGATACATTAATCGTATTGATTATGTATTTCTCGTGAGTGTTCGACGGGCCGCAGCATTGGGTCTGCTGAAAATTCCGATGCTAGGTAATCAATCATTTCGCGTACCTTTGGTGCTAAATAATGTCGAGAGGGGTAAACCGCGCTAATGGGTTGAGGCTGTGGCTCACAATCTTGCAGTAGTGCCACTAAAGCCCCGCTTTCAAATTCGTTATCGATAAAATGCCAAATGGGTACATAGCCAATTCCTAGTCCTTGAATAATGGCGGCCCGAACGCCTTCTGTACAGTTTGCGGTGTATCGACCTTTAATGGGAATGTTGGTGGCGCCTTGAGACGTGTTGAAGCGCCAATTGGCTCCTGCACTTAACCGGCTATACACAATACATTCGTGCTTGCGAAGGTCTTCTGGTGTTTGCGGAATACCAGCCCGCGCCAGATAGGCTTTACTGGCTACAACAACCCGGCGGGTTGTACCTATTTGGCGAACTACCATGTTTGGGTCTGGGACTTCTCCGATTCTGATGGATAAATCTATCCCTTCTTGGATCAAATCGTTGAACTGGTCGTTCATGTGTAAATCAACAGTAACATCGGGGTGTGCCGCCATAAAATTAGATAAGCGAGGAATAATATGTAAGCGCCCGAAAACGACCGCACAAGACATTCGCAGTGTGCCGCTAGGTTTACCTTTACGTTTGCCGACAGAGCCTTCGGCTTCCTTCAGAGTTTCTAAGCTTTGTACTGCGTGTTGGTAAAAGGTGTGGCCGTCATCCGTTAGGGATAGGGCGCGAGTGGTGCGGTGAAATAGCCGACAGCCTAAATGTTTTTCAAGTGTGGCAACTTGGCGTGAGATCGTAGGTTGTGAGCTGTTGTGCTCGCAGGCGACAGCCGAAAACGAGCCAGCTTCCACTACGCGTACAAAGGTCTTTATTTGGGAGACTAAATCAGACATTCAATATATTCATATTGTGAATAAATGCTATGCAATATAGCCAACTTATTAAGCCTTAACAAATGAATCATAGTGTTACCGGTTGGGTAGCGCGCGGTATTACCCGCTGTAACAGGCGCGCATTATTAGATGTGTGCCATTGATGATTTTATTGTTAGGAGAATTCTATGAGTAATGTGGCATTTTTAGGTTTGGGGCAAATGGGGGCTAGGATGTGCAAGCACCTGCTCGACGCTGGGCACTGTGTATCGGTGTGGAATAGAAGTGCTGCTAAGGCTGAAAGCCTTATTCAGTCCGGAGCAATACTCGCTCATTCCCCGAGATTGGCGGTAGCGCAGGCTGATGTTGTCTTTTCGATGGTACGCGATGATAACGCCTCTACGAATGTTTGGCTGGATGAGAGTCTTGGTGCGCTAGCGGGGATGAAGGCGGACGCTTTGGCGGTTGAGTGCTCGACGGTTTCGGTGCATCACTTTTCGGCCTTAAGTCGAGCTTTTGAGGCCGAAGGGCGACAGATCATAGGTGCACCAGTAGCGGGATCTTTACCGCAGGCCGAGCAACAAAAGTTAATCTTTTTAGTGGGCGCTACCGCAGCGCAGCTCGATATTGCTCGACCTTTATTCCTTGCAATGGGGGGAGCTATTCATCATGTGGGGTTGGGCGGTAGTGGCGTAGTGTTGAAGTTAATGGTTAATACGTTATTGGGTGTACAGGTTTCGTTGTTGGCTGAACTATTAGGGTTTTGTGAAAAACTTGATTTAAGCCCCGTAGCTGCAATAGATATCCTTAGCCAAATTCCTGTAGTTAGCCCCGCCTTAGCGCAGGCGGCACAAGGCATGTTGGCGAAGAGCTTTGCTCCAAATTTTCCAATAGATTTAGTGAAAAAAGATTTCAATCTGTTATTGGCGGACGCTGAGAAAGTCAATGCTGATATGCCTATAGCGAAGAATACACGCGCAGTATTTGACGCTTGCTCTGATCGTGGCTTTGCTGGCGATAATATTACGGGTGTGTATAAACTGTATTTGTAAAATAGGGAAAGAATTACAAATCGTGTGGCGTATTGTCTAGCGATTAATTTTTTATGGATTATGTGGCAGCGGCTGATATCGAAATGCCGCGTTTTTGTAGCAGGTTAGGTTGTACTGGAGGGTTAAATAAAGCTCAACCTCTATTATTAGAAACCTTAGGTGCTAGGAAGAATAGCTTTATGCAGGACGGGCAGCATAACTATTCTTCCTACATGATATTACCCTACGCGGGCCTCTAAAAATTCTTTGCGCAGTGCGTAAATATAGTGGCGGCTGGCGTCGCTGTGGCCTTCGATGTAATCCACACTTTTGCCTTTTTTAAGCAACTTAAGCACTTGGGCGCGTTTAAGCGGTTCGCCATTGCGAGAGGTGTAGGGTTTGCGCTTTTGGCCGCGCATAGACTCGCCACGTTTTTTGTAATTCTCGGCCAGTGCTTTTTTGGTGAATAGCGTAAGGCCATTGTTGCGGCAGTAGCGTGCTAGATTGCGGGGGTCCATGCCCATATCCTTTGCGACATCCTTTAAAAGCTCGCCACTGTTAATGCGCTTTTTAACCACTTTTACGCGCTCGGGCGTATAGGTTGTGGGTATTTTCCCTCGAGGGCCGGGCACGCTAATTTCTAAGGCGCTGCAAATGCGATACCAGCGATTGGAGCTAATACCTTCTTCAGCCAGTGCCTCATAGAGGTATTTACCACTTTTTAGCATTGCTTTAACACGTTTTACAGTCGCCTTGTCGCCAGTAATACTCATACTTAATCCTCGCCATCTTGTGCAATAACTAAAGCATAGACAATCATTGGAAAACGACAGTAAAAAAATGGAATGCGGTGCAATTAACGGATAAGTGGAATGGATGGATTCGATTGAGCGCTTTTGTGGGTGGCCTTTATTACCGAGTGTGGTACTGATGGACTATAGGTAACTTGTAATGTTATAACGGCGTGGAATGAAATTAGCCATAGAGGCTAAATGTTTGCCTGTTATGTCATCGTTAATACGCACTAAAATGATTGGGAATACTCATATGAAATCGCTTATTTTTATCGCTGCCGCTGGTTTGTCGCTGTCTTTACCGCTTTATGCCGCGGGCCCCAAAAATAGCTTGCCTCCTACTAATAAGGCGTGTGAAGGCTTTGGGCCGCAAACCCCACGTGATATCGATAATGTAAAAGGTGCTAACGGCGTTACTTTCAGCGTGGCGCCACCTGCTGCGAATATGAATTTGTGCAATATACATTTCCACGAAAACGCAGAGCACAAAGCCGAGGCCTTCTCTATTTATGCGGGGGCTGGGCATAATGGTTATGATTCGGGATACCAGTGCAAGCTGAGTAAAACGCTGAGTAAAAAAGAGCTGGCGCCTACCGTGGGAAAAATCTGTGAGGGTGAGCATGGTGATCTAGTGCCCGGCGATACCATTGAGGTTCATTGGGTGCATTCAAGTTGTGATATTGAGCCTGGCCCAACATTGAATTCGTGTTTTTCTAGCGCATGTGCAAACCCAGATTTACGGGTAGAAACGCAGGTGTTCACGTTAGTGAATGATGCGAAAGCGCTCAATTTTAATGAATTGCAAAGTGCGCAAAATTTACCGACTAACACCGGCACGCCGGTTGAATTTTTAGGTTCAACTACAGGCCCCTCTTATAGTGAGGCGGTTTGCTCGCCTTATCAGGTAACTTGGAGTGTACGCCCTCAGTGTGCCAAACTCGATATTACGTCGGTGGGCGAGTGGTGCAAATCGAATGTCTTTAATGAAGACCATGCCCATGGCGTCCGCAAGCTGGTCGTAAATCCTAAGCTATTGTCGAAAATTAAAAAATAAAGAGGCGATATTTTTTGGGGTGGGAGTGTATTAAGCGGCTTGGGTATATAGCTTGTTGTTCTAGGTATGAACTGTTGATAGCCTGCGGTAATAAGGCGGCGGGGGCACCTGGCACTACGGTGTCGGCATTCACCGCTGGGGCCCGCTGTGAATGCTTCCCTGTAAGCTCTGCATAAACGTCCTTTTTATGACGGCCCAGAGGTGAATGCCGACACCTTGAAAGGTAGGGCTTCCGTTGTGCTGTTGTGGCTATATTTTGAACTTTTGTCGTGGCTGGCACTGCATTCAGATCCAGCTAGGAAAGTTTTGGTTAGCAAACCGAAATACTGTCATCAGCCTAGGGCTTAAAGTCCGTATTGTTGAAGATGGTGCTGAAAAATGCCTAGATGTGGACGCCAGTTTGATGCTGGGAGATGGCTATATTTAGTCATTTAGGTATAGTTGTGGACATAAAGGTCTATATGTAGACATATTCCTATATGTGACCATGAGGGTGAATCAAATGTTATGCGAAAATTAAATTTAGAACGATTGAGAATTAACAGTAAGGAACAAAACTAGGGAGAAGATATGAAGCATCTCGTAATCGTAGAAACTAATATTACCGAGCCTTCTTGGGTGCATGACTACCTGAGTAAAGTAACTCCACTATTGTCAAAATTCTCTGGTAAATACATCACTAGAACTTCATCAATTGAGTTATTGGAGGGGCAGGAAAAGCCGCAATATTCGTTGGTTGCAGAATTTGAAACCAAAGAGGATGCATTGGCGTTCTATACTTCGGATGAATATGCCCCATTTAAAAAGGCACGGCAAAATGGGTCCAGCAGTAAGTTCTTGCTAGTGCCGGTAGAAAATGGAACGGCATAACAAGGCTATCGTAGCGACCACTTTTCCGTCGCTTAAATTTGTGCTTTGATAGCACAAATTAAATCAACTTCAAAGTGGCGCCACATAGCGGCGTTAGCTATTTCACACGGACGAGGTTTTTCAGGAAAATCGCAATATGATTAAAAAATTTCAGGTGTTTGTTAGTTCTACATACGAAGACTTAAAGTCAGAGCGTGATCAAGTAATCAAGGCAATACTGGAAATGGGCCATATACCCGTCGGAATGGAAATGTTTAGCGCTGTCGATGAGGAACAATGGAAAATAATTCAAAGGCAAATAGATGAATCTGATTATTATGTTGTGTTAGCTGCAAATAAGTATGGCTCTGTAGCAGATGATGGTACTAGCTACACTGAAAAGGAATACGACTATGCCGTAAGTCAAGGTGTGCCAGCATTAGGGTTTGTCTTAGATTCAAAGGCAGCATGGCCATCGGATCTTTCTGAGGGTTCAGCGGATAAAAGAGCTGCTCTAGATTCGTTTAAAGATAAAATTAAAAGTAAGTTGGTAAATTTTTGGAATACAAAAGATGATTTACATGCAAAAGTTTCTATATCTTTAATGAAGTCAATGTCTACAAATCCCAGAGTAGGCTGGGTTCGCTCAGATGAGGTTGTTGGTCCTCAATTAGTAAAAGAGTTGACTCGTTTGAGTACAGAAAATGCAAGCTTGCGAAAAGAGCTTGATGCCTTGAAAGATAAAAAAGAACGAGAGTCTAAAGATTCCGATGTAAAGGGCGAGATATTTGATATTCTCAGAAAGAATAAGGTTGATGTCTATGTTGCAAAGCAAGACGACAATGAATGGGGTGAACCTATTGAAGGTACTTTACTGGGAGTATTCCAAGCTATTTCACCAAATCTGCTAGTGGAAAATACATTTGATGAAATCAGCTACGACATCGCATTAAGGTACCTTGGCACTAATTATCGGCAACGATTCCCTGTTCCTACTAATATGGTTAGTCATTGGCTAGCAGACCTCGCTGCTTTAGATCTTGTTGAGCCTTCGGGGAAAAAGCACGCGGTTAGTGATAAAAATGAGTACTGGTGCTTATCTAAAGACGGGCGATCTTTTAATAAAAAACTTAGAAAAATACAGCTGCAAAAAGGGCTGGTAGAAAAAGAGAAACCTAAAGATGAAGACGAAAGCTAACAAAGCATTGCAGCGGACAAGCCGCTGAATGCGGCGTTAAGCTTAAGGAGCAATTGTCATGGAACATGACGTAGTAGATGCGCATCGCGCTATGGATAAAGAAAATAGAATTATTGAACTAGAAAGACAATTTGATAGGCTTCGGCCAAGTGCTTTCAGCGGTATTCTTGGTTTTATGACTGTATGGGCTGTTTTTTTATTTTTTTACTATTTCGAACGGGTTAATGATGAGTCCTACATGTACTTTCTGGTTCTTTCTGTTTGTTTAGGAATTGTAACTGGCGAGAGCTATAGGATTAACAAACGTATTGATGCGCTAGCTAAATTGAATGAATTGATGCGTGATGAATAAGCTTAACAAGCGCAGTCAAGACGATGGCTTTTCCATTGCGGCTTCGCCTCCATTACAAAGCCACGCATGCTGCGGGCGTTAATTGCGACATGAAGTTGCATAAGTATATGTTGTAAGCTGATGTGATTTTCGAGGTT
>NZ_CEXWTU010000115.1:0-13528 GCF_982758155.1 Marinagarivorans sp.
GTTATTGAACTTAATTCCGATTTGTTGGGCAGTCGCCAATCGTCAAAGCCGCTGGTTGTTGCTAAGTGCGCGCGTTCAATGGCTTCGCCCCATGTGGCGGTGAGTGTTTGTGTGTTATCGAGGTTGCAGCGATTATTTTCTGCTGACCATTGTTGCCCTAGTGGGCAGCGCAGCCACATTAAGCCGGTGTGGGTATCAATGGCGGTAGCGGTGTTTAGGGTGTAGCGCTCGGTAGGGGCTTCTTGTTGTAAAGTGGTTAGGCATGTGGCCAATGCGCAAGATTGCCAGCCGATGGCCAGTAATGCGAGAGAGGTTTGAAGGGCTCTGGTATAGGCTTGTGTGATCATAAGGATTCTCCTTCAGCCACTAAGCGCACATAGTTGGGAGCTTCCTTAATTGTGCTGCCAGTGCTGCCATCGCTAAAGTACAAATACCATGCGCGCAGCCTAATGGGGGCGTAGGTTTGGCTGCTCCAATATTGGTCGTTTTTGGTATTGGGGAAGTAATCGGAATCGACGACAAGGTCTAGGTTGGTGGTGACGACAAGACTCATAAGCTCGTTCACTGTGGGTAAGCGCCAGCGGCTGCTACCGCAGTAGGCCATGCTGTTTAGAGCATCAATATAAGCTTGGGTATTGCACGCAATGCCGTTGCAGTCGTCGGTGTTTTGTAAGCCGGATTCTGCGCCATTACGGCTGCTGTCGTCATCAAACCACGAATACTTTAAACCGACAAAGTGCGGGCTATTAGCATCGCCCGATTTTACTTCCCAGCGCAAACCTGTGTGGTTGTCGTGAATACAAGCCCATTGCGGTTCATTGGTAAGGCTGCCAGTTAGCGATAATTTAGACCAATCAAAACCTTGTGGACCATTACCCGTTTTGTTGAGTGTGCGGGTATTAGCTAGAAAATCGCGGCCAGTATTGCCATCTTGCACGCCAGCGACTAGGCAATAGACGCCGAAACCGTTAGCTGCACGGCAGTAATCTGTACCGGTATCGTTTAGGGGGTGTGGGTATTGAGCGCTACTACTAGCGTTGCTTTCGCTGCTGTCTTCGCTACTCAGGGGCGGCGTTGAGGTATTACCGCCGCAAGCCGAAAGTATAAAGGCTAGTGGTACACAGGCTAATCCAACAAAGGTTAAAGATACAAGGCCGTTTCTCATTGTCACTGGCTCATCGTGTTGAGTGGTGTTTGCGAATGTTTATTTATGCCCAATAGAGGACCTAAAGTCTAACTGTGGATGATTAAACTGAGAACTCTGAGATAAAAGGTGATGATTGTTGCTGTAGTTGATTTAAGGCCTATTTAAATAAAAAAGGCCTAGTGCTCACAAGAGCAGCTAGGCCTTTATAAGTTTCAACTAAGGCTTAATCAACCTTATACAACATGCTCGTTTTTCATAATGTCCGTCATGTGGCCTGACGACTGTAAACCGCTTAAGCCAAAGCCATCCGCAATGTCGTTCATCAATGCACGGTTAGTGCCGCCACTGCCAACACCTGAGGGGAAGCGACTCATATTGGTTGCCAGAATATTCGGGCAACCGCCGGTGGTGTGGCTGATGCCGTCTTGATCGGTTACCTGTAGGAACACGGTATTGTCGATCATTTTGCCGCCGGCAGGGTCGTCTGTTTCGGCCAAGGTCTTGATGGTGTAAGCAACGGCTTCGTTAATGTAACGGGTAATAGTGATGACATCGTTACGGCTACGACCGTGGCAGCTTTGGTGGTGGGCTTCGGTAAAGCTACCTTCGTAACGCCAGTTACTTTGGCTATCGTCCAGCTGGATCGTAGCCACGTTACTCAAACCACACTTCATAGCGGTAATGGCAATGTCGGACATCAACATAATTTCACTTTTGCAACCGCCGCCATTATCGCTGGCGTTCTGTGAAGCCATTTGAGGGTCCGCGCAACCTGCAGGCGGCACAAATTGCGAGGCATCGTTCAAGCGTTTATCAATACGCTCTAGCGCGGCAAAGTGAGTCTCTAGGCGCGCTTTTTCTTCGGAACCGAGCTTTTTCATCAGTTCGTCGAGTGCTGCTTTGTTAGAGTCTAGAATTGTCTTTTGTTTTAGATACAGGGCCTGCGCGGCGCCGCCAGGGGGTGGGCCACCAAACAATTGCTTGTAAGCGGCTTGCGCGTTGCTTTCTGGCACTATGGGCTGGCCGCCGCGCCGGCCAATAAGGTCGGTGGGTGTAGTACAGCGAACACCTAAGTTAAGACCTTGATAGGGCGTATCTGAACTGATTGCTCGGGCCATCTGGACATCAAAGCTATCGCGGGCACCGATGTTCATCGCGGCATGAGCAGCACCATGACCACCACCCTGAACATTCACCAGTTTGAACTGGCAGTATTGGGCGACATCAAGCAGTGGTTGCGTACATTGATTCATTGACCCAAGGCTAGAGGGAGCCCAAGAACCTTGGGGTGCACCGGCAGGGTAGCTAAAAGCAATAAAGCGTTTAGTTTCACCAGCGGCATGTGCTGCGCGGTTAATCATGGCGCCGCCGACAAAAGGCGAAGCTTTCCAGAGTGCAGAAGATACACCGGCTTTCGATACCATATCGAGAAACTTGCGGCGTGTGCTATTGAATTTTCTTATTTCAGTAGTCATTCCTATATACCTTTAATAATTCTGTTTCAAAGTTGGCCCAGTATTCCTGGGCCAGCCGCGTGATTAGTTCGCTTTACGGTAGCGTAGTAAGTCTTGCATCACTAGGGCGGTAATAGCGGCTTTAGCACTGTTGCCATCGGCAGAGAATGCGGCCTTGGCTTTGTCTGCGGCACAGGCAAAGTCGGATTCTTGCTCGGTGGTTAATTGATTTTCAGTCGCAACTTTATCAACACCTTTTTTATTCAATGGCATGCCCGCAATAAAGCGGAAGCCTTTTTCGATCAAGCAAGCGCTAGCACCGGGCAAAGTAGCAATAACTTTAGATAATTCCTTAGCACCAGAGAATGGAATCGAATCGGTGTCATCAGGGTTTTCGGTACCGTACAAAATACCGGCTATATCGACATCCAGCGTTTGTACGCCGCCGTAGCCTTTTTCGGTATCGCGCCATTGGCCGGCTTGGTCGAAATCTTCCATGCCGAATAAGGGGTTGATTTGGTATTGATGGCAGCCATCGCAAGAGCGCGCATCGGTAATGCCTTCGTTATACTCTCGGGTTGTTAATCCGCCCATTTCATATTCACTGTTGACGCGGTTTTTCAATTCTTCGCGGTCTTCAATGAGAAGCGGAGGCGGTAAAATATGCTGGCACAACATTTGTTCGCGCACGCGCACGGCCCGAATAATGGGGCGTGTTTTTTCCGGTAATGCGTGCAAAGTCATAAAGGCGCCCGAAGTTAAAACACCACCGCGCTTATCGAGGTTTTCAACGACGTTCCAATCGTTATCACCCGAGGAGCCAGAGGCAATGCTGTAGTAATCCGACAATGTTTTGTTCAGCACGGTAAAGTCACCGCCATAAAAAGATTCGAACGGCCGCTCTTGATAAACCACGGCTTGGAATAGCTGACGAACTTCTTCAGCCATAGACTCACGTACCTCGGGGGTGTAATTCGGGAAGAGCGCGCTATCGCGATCCCAAAGCGAGCCCGTGATCTTGTAGGTGTCAAACCAGTAGCTGGCCATTTCGCCAATGCGCTCACGACCGCGAGAGCTATCAATCAAACGCTCAACATGTGCACGAATTTGATCTTCATAGTGAAGGCCGTCGTTAGAGGCGGCTTCCCATAGCAGATCGTCAGGTGCGCTGCCGGTGAGGGTATAAGATAAGAAAGTGGCATACTCGAATGGATCAAGCACGTAGCTGTCAGGGTCGGCCAGCTTCATTTTCTCTTCATCACCGCGAGCCGGGGTATACAGCACCGCTGCGCCAAAAGTGATGGTGCTAATATATACTTGGTCACTCGAGGTTTGGAAGCCAATGTATCCGTCGCCAGCGGCAGCATCTTGGATATTAATACGCACATTTTGTGGGCGGTCTGAAGTGATTTCGATAGGGTATTCTTTATTCCCAGTCTTCATGATGATGGAGGGGTAGCTACCATTGATCATCGAGGCGCGCATTTGGAAGGAGACTATATCGTTGCCCGTCCAAGAATAACGCTCTGCACCGTTATTATCTAAATAATATTGGATGCGAGAAAAACCATCGTCGCCTTGATTACCAATAGCAACTTGCATTTGCGAACTTGGGTCTGGACGATAGTAAGATACAGGCTCGGTGCTAAGAATTTCAGAAACTTGTTGGCCTAGCTCAGAGCGGTACAAGAACTGTGGTGAGTTAAGCGCTGCAATAATAGCCAGCTGTAGGCCTTCCTCAGGAGCGGAACCCCCAAAAATTTCAAAGTACTGTAAACGCTCGGCTTCAGTAATGGGACGGCGGAATAGGCGTGGTAATAGTTCCTCGACAAATTTATCGGAACAACCCCCGCTGCAGTCAAAGGGCTGCCCGTTTGCGATTGCTTCATTGGCAACGGTTTCAGAAACAGACCAATATTTCGTAGCGCGGCTATCATCTACTGGCGTTGCGGCGTTGTTAGGGAAGCCTCCGCGCTCGGAATCGATGACAACTTTTGTACGGTAATCAGTGGTGATACCGAGTAAGTCTTCAATGGAATTTTGGTACTCGTCCAATGTCAGTAAGCGCAATGCTTGTGGCGAGTAACCCAAAGGCTTGGTGGCATCGCAGGATGCCTTCTCTTCAACTTTAAAAGTTTTGAGGTAAGCCGTAATATCAGCGGCACACTGGCCTGCGCACTCTTCAGGCGAGCCTACCTGTGTTGGCATCTCATCTTTAATAATGGTGAACATTTCTTGTTCAGACAGAGATTGGTAATCAATCGGTGTAATGCCGTTAGCATCGGCACCATGGCAAGATGAGCAGGACAAAAGAGCATCGTTACTATCAAAAACGGCTGCTTCATAACGCTCTGCACCTTTTAAATCATCGGCAACGTAATCTGTATAAAGGTCGCCGCCGGCGTTAGGTGTTGAAGAACTCGTCGCGGTAGAGCTAGGCGTTGATGAAACAACCGGCGCGCTACTTTGGGTTGTTGGGTTACTCGAAGATGTTACGTCGTTCGAGCTTGACGATCCGGGGTCTCCGGTTCCAGTACACGCGGTCATAATTGCTGACGCGAGTGCTAAAGGCACAATTTTGCGCATTAGTCCTTCCTCTTAAAAGTTGCCATATTTGGTACTTCTTGTGGATGCGCCACCCAAGTCTGCGGGCGTCGCACAATTTACCTGATCATAATAGAACTACTTATAGTGTTACGTTGTGATCGAAATGCTAGTTTTGTGGGGTAAGGTCACCATTTTCTAAGAATTGGGAACATTGACACAAATGATTAATACGATGACACAGGTGTCAGGGGGTTTTGCGGGAAAAAGAACAAAAATAAGTGCAAAAAGTGGCACTGTTTAATGAGTCTAAAAAGTGGCGTAAATGCGCTGAATTTTTTTAAATAGCTTCTTGTATGCCAGGTTTTAGTAATAATTTTTACTGGCATCAAACGAAAGTATGGTTTTTAGGGCGAAGAAAAAAGACTTGCATTTGAAAAACGCATGTAATCCTTAAAAAACGGCAGTTTTGATTCATTACAGACCGTTTTCGTTGCGTTTCGCGCCAGTTAGCATCACATGACTATTTGATGCGTTGTTGGTGCGGCGTTATTTAATAACGAAACGAATGGGTAATCGCGCTCCTTGAAAGCCTTTCGAATAACTACACTTCACCCGTCGCGTAAATAAACCGTTTATTTACCTGTTTTAGCTACTTTCTGATCCAATAAAACATTAATTAAAAGCACGTTGGTTATAACGAATCCGTCAGTCTAGGGATGGCTTCCGTCCATCTTAAGCACCCTCTCCGCCGCTGGGTAAATACGCTAGGGTTAATGCATAAGCATTATTGTTGAACGGCCGAAAAGCGTTCGATATTAGAGCGTGTTAATGAGCTGTTATGCAGGAGTTGTTATGAACAAGGGCAATACCGGATTCACGATTATTGAGTTAATGATTGTTATCGTCATATCGTCAATTTTGATGATGATGGCTGTGCCTTCCTATCAAGGATTTATTAAACGCAACAATGTCCAAAGCTTACAAAGTCGTGTGGCTGCTGCCGTTGTTACCGCACGCAGTGAAGCCGCATCGCGCAATGGCGTAACAACCTTGTGTGCGAGTACAAATGGCACAGATTGCGGTGGCGACTGGAACGAAGGTTGGATCGTATTTTTGGATAACGGCGATGGCGATACCGGGATTGCACAAAACGCAGAGCGCGAAAAAGATGAGTCCCTTATTCTTAGTTTTGCAAATGTTGGCAATTATAAAGTCGTGGTCAGTGGCGAAAACGCTAGTGAAACGATAACTGATTTTAGCTTTAACAGTCAGGGTTTTAGCTTAAATAAGGCGCGTGCATTAGTCACGGTGTGTGAACCCGAAGGTGGGGTGAGTTATGCCCGCGGGCTGATTATCGAACGCAGTGGCCGAACTATGGTAACGCGTGATTTAGACGGTGAAGACGGTATTCACGAAAGTCGTTTTGATGATGGGGCGGGCAAGGTTGTCGTCGCTGATTTGTCGTGCTGAATTCTTTTGAGAGGCATGCGTATTGTGATCATGATTAAACATCATAGTGGCGCCACCTTGCTGGAAATGATGATTTCATTGTTTGTATTGGGGGTGGGACTGATGGGCGTATTGGGGATGCAGACCCAGGCGGTTCGTTTTAACCATCAGGCCTATTCGTACTCGCAAGCGGTATTTTTAGCGCAAGATATTATGGAGAGTATTCGTGCCAATAAAAATTCATCATCAAATTATAAAATTGGTTTAGATGAAAGTGCATCGTCCTCTACAGACTGCTCTACGGAAAATGCCAATTGTAGCCCTAGTGAGTTAAAAGATTGGGATATTAAAGTATGGCGGGAAAAAGTGTCTCAACGGCTGCCAACAGGCAAAGGGGCTATAGCGTATGACGGGACGACATACACCGTGACTATCGAGTTCGATTTAGTAAGGACAAGCCAAAAAGGAAAAGACCCGGTAGCTGAAACAGCAGATGCTGAGCGGGAAACCTATACATTGCAGGCAGGGTTATGATAATGCATTCATTTTTACGTCGCGATGTCCGTAAAAAAATAGCGGGTTATTCACTGATTGAATTAATGATCACAATGCTGATTGGGCTGATTATTTTAAACGGTGTTTTCCAAGTCGTTATGACCAGTAAACGCAGTGAGCTAGACCACAAAGAAATTTCGTATATACAAGAAAATGCGCGTTTTGCATTAGATGTACTCAGCCGAGATATTCGTATGGCCGGCTATATTGGCTGCGCCAACAATAATACGGATCAAGTGAATGTCATTACTCAGGATGTCATGGGCTTTATAGGGACTGCCGGCATTAAAGGGTTTGATGGCGATAAGTCGACGGCTGATTTTCCGGTGCAATACCGTGCTTTAGCTAAATCAAAAACGGATTCGTTATTGATTCGTCGTGGTGAGTCTGAGAAAGAATATCTTGTGCGCGCACAAAACCCCATTACCGATACTATTTCATTATGGACCAATCACAATTTTGAGCTTAATCAACCGCTGGCTATGGTTGATGGCACCTGTCGATTCAGTGCACTTTTTACAGCTAGTAAAATTGATAATGCCAATACAATAAGCCATGGCGTTAGCCAAAATAATTGTAATGATGTGCTGCGCGGGCGATATAGCTGCGGGGACTGCAGTGGCAGTAATTGCCCAAGGGCATTGCCCAGCGCATCGTATTTGGCGGGCGCGCGCATTATGCCGCTTATTTCTAATGCGTATTTTATTGGTGAGTCTACTTTACTGCCGGGTACGCCAGCGCTTAAGCGCCAATCCATGGTAGTTAATGATAGCAATATCACTACGCGTACAGAAGAACTCGCAACGGGCATAGAAAATATTCAATTTCTATATGGTGTTGATACCAATGCAGACGGCAACATTAATGAATATCGACAAGCCAGTGAAATGGACATTAATAGCGATGGTGTTGTTGATAGCGATGACTGGGAAAATGTATTAACTGTAAAAATTAATATTTTACTGATTTCACAGGCGCCAGCATTTACAACACCGCAAACAGTTGTATTCAACGGTGTTGATTATGTTGGCCTGTTTATGCGCCAGGTGGTGAGTAGCACTATTCAAATAAGGAATCAAAATACATGAAGCGACAAGGTGGTGCGGCGCTCATAGTGAGTTTGATTATTCTGGGTGTAATGACCCTTATTGGTGTTACCAGTATGCAGCGTTCGGGGTTAGAGCTAAAAATGGTCTCTAGTGCCCATGACCGAAGCGTTGCTTTTGAGGCCGTAGAAACAGCGTTAACAACGATTGAGCTGAACCTTTCAGAAAGCCCACCACCCTTATTAAACCATTACAGTGATTGCAGTGGTGCGGGATGTTTTAATACTGAATGCAATAATGGCTTATGTTTCTCGGGCGAATATTACCGCTCACAAGAACGGGCGCAATGTTATATCTCTGACCCAGACACAAATTTTCAACATGATTTTTGGTCAGATAAAAAACTCGATGTTTGGAATTCTACTGCCCGCCATTCCACCGTGAATGTGGAAGGTTTAAAAACACCGGTGAAATACATTATAGAGTTTCTATGTTTTACGAATATTGGACCAGAGCTTAAGTCGGGATTTTCTACGCAGGGCGCTACAGTAAGTAGCAGCGAAAACGAAAATTACAAACCACTTTATCGCATTACTGCAATGGCCAGTGGAAATGCCAGCCGCGCAACGGTTGTGCTGCAGTCTACTTATCGCATAGCAAAAGAATCTTAAAATGGTGTACTAAGATGTTAAATTATAAAAAAATAATGAAAGCCTGCGCCAGTATTTCAGTTGCCATTGTGGTGATGATAACCCCAGTGTATTTGTATGCACAACATGCGATTGATTATCAAAGCACGCCCCCGTTTACTTCTAGCAATAATACTCCACCAATGGTGATGCTGAGCATGTCCTCAGATCATCAGCTTTTTTTTAAAGCCTACAACGATTTTTACGACATTGATGGCGATAATATTGCAGACCTAACATACAGTAAAACAATTAAATACATTGGTTACTTCGAAAGTGCGACATGCTACAAATATAGCGATAGCATTTTTGAGCCCGACACCCGCACAACCAGTGAGTATTATTGTAACCAGGGTCATTCAAATCAATGGAGTGGTAATTTTTTAAATTGGTTATCCATGACTCGTATTGATGTGGTTCGAAAAATTCTTTACGGCGGGTATCGATCAACCGATACCGGTACAACCACCGTACTGGAGCGAGCACACCTTCCTAACGACGCGCACAGTTTTGCAAAATATTACAACGGTACAGATCTAGGTAAGTTAACACCTTACGGTAGTTTGCTGACTGGGCAACAATCTGTTTATTCTGGCATCACTTTTTGTAATACCACGGTTGATAGCACCATTGGTATTCGTTCGCAGCAAAGCACGGCCCCGCCACTGATTCGTGCAGCAAAAGGTAATCATTCATTTTGGCCCGCCGGTGAGCGTTGGCAGTGTTTGTACAGTGGTGAGCTGCCTTATAGTGGTGAGCCGAGTAGAAACAGTGATAGAGATGTTTTAGAAAGCATAGGTGTTTATGCATCACACGATAACCCTTCGAGGCAATGGGAAAAATTAGCTGATTACGTTGCGCGAGTAAAAGTGTGCACTAGTAAAAGTAATTTGGCTGCCGAAGGTTGTGCGGCGTACCCGGATGGTAATTCTAAGCCCATTGGTATTCTTCAAAAATATGGCCAAAACGGCGAAATACTGTTCGGTTTAATGACGGGTAGCTACAAAAAAAATAAATCTGGCGGTGTGTTACGAAAAAATATTGGTTCTATTGGTGACGAAATTAATATTCGAACCAATGGAGTAATTAAGGATATGACGACCGACGGTGGAATTATTAAAGCGTTAGGTAGCCTGCGTTTAGCCAATTGGGCCTATCAGCCCAAATGGAACTCAACGACAGAAGAGCTTGGTACTTATTCAGAGGATAATTGCCACTGGGGGTTATCCAGTTTTGGTGATGGATCATGCACTAACTGGGGTAATCCATTTGCTGAAATTATGCTGGAAAGCTATCGCTATTTTGGTGGTGAAAAACCCACGGCTAGTTATGCTGCTGATGATAGTTTTGTATCGTCAAATTTAGGTGTTATTGGTTGGAAAGAAGTTGTTAAAGAAGAAAATTATTGCAGCAACTTGAATGTTCTTGCTTTTAACAGCAGTACTATTTCTTACGATGGTGATAATGTAGATCCAGTTGATATAGGCGCCAGTTTTGTCGAGCTTAATCGTTTGACTTCAGAGCTAGGGCGGCATGAAGGTATTTCGGGTGGGAACTATTTTGTAGGAAAAACCTATGGCACGGATAACGACGAACTTTGTACCTCGAAAAAGGTAATTGGATTAGCCTCAGTTAGAGGTACCTGCCCAGATGCGCCACGCTTGCGCGGTTCTTATTATTCTTCTGGCTTAGCGTTTTACGCCAAAAATAATGATGTAAATAGTCACGTTAAGGGTAAGCAAACGGTTAGTACCTTTGGTTTTGCATTGGCGCCTTCTATTCCAAAAATTGAAATTTCTCAAATTAACGACAGTAGTAAAAAAATCACTATTTTTCCGGCTTGTCGTAATAGCAATATAAGTGGTAACTGCGCAATAGTGGATTTTAAAATTATTGAAGCGCATAACGACAACAATAATGACGGGACCTATACCGGCTTAATGTATGTGACTTGGGAAGATAGTGAACAAGGTGGCGATTTTGACCAAGATTTAAACGGTATTATTGCTTACGAACTTACCAAAACACATTTAACCGTAAAATCGCGTGTCCTTAAAAAATCTACTGATGCAAAAATGGGTTTTGGTTTTATTGTTGATGGTGTGGGATCTTCCATAAAGGTTAATGGTCAGGATAAAGTGAATTCGCAGGGAGATGGCTTTCATGTATTAACCGGTATTAATGGATTTTATGGTGGGGACTGTAGTGATTGTAAAATAGATTTTCGTTGGAATACCAAAGAATTCACGCTGGACAGTGGCACCACTAATTTTCTAGAGCAGCCACTATTTTATGCTGCCAAGTACGGTGGATTTACTGATCAAAATGATAATGGAATTCCGGATTTACAAGGCGAGTGGGATGCGAAAGACAACTACACCGGCGCACCTGGGCCAGATGGTATTCCCGATAACTATCACAATGTGAATAACCCGCAATATCTCGAGCTACAATTCGATAAAGTATTATCAGAAATTTTAGATTCCGCAGCCTCCGGTACGGGATCGAGTGTGGTGACTAACGCGGGTGATGGTGTTGGTTTGTATCTGCAAAGTTTGTTTTACCCCAGCTTAATGTACAATGGGAATAGCCTTTCTTGGGTGAGCACGCTGAATGGCATGTTTATGGATAGCAATAATTTCGTGCGTGAAGACTCGGATAAAAATGGTCGTTTGACATTAACCGATAAAATTGTTGAAGTCGTTTTTGAGGGTGAGAGTAAAACAATGATGGCACAGCGCTATACGGCTAATGCCGATGGGTCGCGCGGCAGTAAAAGTGGTGAGTTAATCCCTTTACATGATTTAAAGACCGTGTGGAGTGCGCACAAGCAATTGGCAGCGATAACGGATCCTACGAAACAGCGAGCTTACTCGCAAGCCGCGATTACTCAGCGGCACATTATAACGGCAATAGATAATAACGCAGATGGCTTAATAACCGGCAATACCTCGGTTGTGTCTTTTACGGCTGATAATTTTACGGGTGATAACTATTATTTGTTGGCGAGTAGCCCCGAGTCTGCTGGGCAGGTGGTAAATTATATTCGGGGTGAGGATCAGGTGGGTTTTCGTTCACGTAAAGCTGATTTACTCGATAAGACCGATGGCGATGAAAAATGGTTGCTAGGCGATATTGCAAATGCATCTCCGGTGATTGTGGGCCCGCCTAAAATTGGCTATGACATTGATTTTTCAGACTCGACTTATCGTGATTATCGCAAGCATTACCGCAACCGACGAACAATGGTTTATGCCGCAGCAAATGATGGCATGCTCCACGCATTTAATGCCGGCTATTTCAATAGTGATGAAACGGCCTACGCCACTGATAAGCATCCACTCGGGGCTGAGCTTTGGGCTTATGTCCCCTATAATTTATTGCCCCATTTACGCTGGCTAACCGATTATAACTATCCGCATGTGGCGTACCTAGATGGCAATGTACAAACATTTGATGTGAATATATTCGCCAACGATAACGATCATCCCGGTGGTTGGGGTACTATTTTGGTCGCGGGTATGCGTTTTGGTGGCGGCCCTATCGAGACAACAGATAAAAATGGTAATACAAGAGTGATGCGCTCGGCCTATGTTGTTCTGGATATTACTAATCCAGAATCGGAGCCGCGTTTAATTGCAGAAATAACCGATCCATCTTTAGGTTATACCACGGGTAATGTTGATGTTATTAAAGTGCGTAAAGCCAATAGCCAAACAGGACAATATGATGGTGTTTCGAATAACTGGTACCTTACCTTTGGTTCTGGGCCAAAAGGGGCGGATCAGGCAGCAACACAAGCCGCACAAAAAAATGCAATAAGTGACCAAACCGCTAAAGTCTTTATTTATGATTTAAAAGCGGGATCACTTCAAGCAGTTGATACGGGTGTGGCGAACTCGTTTGTGGGTGGCATTACGGTAACGGATTGGAATCGGGATTTTATCGACGATGCTGTCTATTATGGTTTGGTGTCTGGCGCTATGGATTCACCAGATGGCCAACTGAGACGACTTAAGCTTTCAACCGTTGGGAGCAAAATAACAACAACCGATAGCGCCATTTTAAGCGGTACCGGGCAAGCTTTCTCGGCAGCACCTTATACGCGTATTGATACCGATTATAATTATTGGGTATTCGCCGGCACCGGGCGATTATTTCATGATAAGGATGGAGCATACCCGGATCAGAATAGCTTTTATGGCTTAAAAGAACCTGTCGCCGAAAATGGAGAAATCGGTACGCAAGCCATTGATGCGACAAAACTCATTGATGTGAGTGATATTCAAACATATAGCAATGGGCAGGTTCTTACCTATGATGGAAAGCAGGTTTTTCTTCAGGGTAGTGAAGCGGTAGAAACGAATGATGATGTTACGTCTATTATTGGCAAGACGAGTGGTTGGAAACTGAATTTCTCTAATACCTCTGCACGGAATATCGGACAAGCCTCGCAATATTCAACGAGTTTACTCTTTACAGCCTTTACCCCTAGCGACGATATTTGCTCCGGCAAAATTGGTAGCACCCAACTTTACCAGCGAGAATTTTTTAATGGATTATCGCCGGTATACAGCGCCAGTACAGACAAGGATAAAGACACCGGGGATGAAGACGAAGATGGCGATGGCGACGGCGATG
>NZ_CEXWTU010000115.1:13628-15032 GCF_982758155.1 Marinagarivorans sp.
GAGATGGAGATGGAGATGGAGATGGAGATGGAGATGGAGATGGAGATGGAGATGGAGATGGCGATGGTAATAGGGATGATGAGGGTAAAGCGATTCCTGGGGTCATCGAATTAGGTGAAGATTTTTACGAATTAACCGATGAAGAGGGGCTTACGCAAAGTAACGAGGGTGAGCTAAAAGAGGTTGATTTAGGCGATCTTAAGTTGGAGAATCGGCGTGAATCATGGCGCGAGCTGAATAAAGACTGGTAAAAAGGCTCATAGTAGAAGGCTCGTTTGTTCTTGGATGATTAGCGTCGCAAGATCATAAACCAGCGCCCAATGTTAAGCACATTCGCTAGCGCGGCTGCAAAGTACGTTAAGGCAGCCGCTTTTAGTACCTTTTCTATCGCGGGCTCGTATTCGGCAGGCACGTACTGTCCTTCTTTTAAAATGGGCAATGCTTTGTTGAAACTGGCATCCCATTCTTCAGGCAAAATAATCAAGTAGGTTAATGCGGCTGCAATTTGCAAGGTAAGGCTCAGCCCGATGGCTACGGCAAAGACGGCCGGTGATTTCAAAACGCCGGTAATAACGGGCAGTACAACCAGAATAATAGTCCCCAACTTCTGGAGCCATAGGGATAGAGGAATATATTTCTTCCGTAGCTGTGCTACTCGCTCCTTCCTGTTGTGCTGTATCGCATGGCCAACCTCATGAGCTGCGACAGCAATGGCCGTTAAGGACTTTCCTGCAAAAATACTTGGGCTAAGGCGCACCGCGTTATCGCTGGGGTCAAAGTGATCATGCCCCTCATTTGTCTGCTCAACCTTAGTGTCTATTAGCGCAAATCGTAAAATGAGGTGCTCGGCGAGTTCTCCGCCAGTGCCTGGCATTCCTGGTAGTGGTTGGCTATATTTTTTAAGGGTGAACCTAACCCACAGTTGCGGTGCGAATGAGCAGGCAAAGATTAAAAGGGTAAGGATGAAGAAAATCATAGATGAGTATCAGCGTATGTGATGTGAGTGAGTACAATATAAAAGGCTATGAATCAGGGGAATAGCATTATAAAGTCAGTAACGTCCTATTCACTAAAAACGGAGCAAGTAGCATGAAAAAAATCAATAATGAAGCCGCTTTGGTGACAGAAGCGTTAAGGGTTGGTGCAGTGTATGCCAAAACACGAGGTGCAGGTGAGTTTGAAAACACCGATTCTGCGAAGTTAAAAATCACTTACCTGTATAAATTACTTGTGCACGACAAGCTCGTACAGCCTTTGGCTAAAGGGCAAGAAACGGAACCTCTAATGCGACATAAGTTAGCACTATGGATTTCACGCACCTTGCCCAGTGATCATCAATTACTGAAGTAAGGGGCGAGGAAACAATATTTCATCCACTAATGCTTGATGTCGCCATCCTTACCT
>NZ_CEXWTU010000116.1:0-14891 GCF_982758155.1 Marinagarivorans sp.
TAATCGTATGATGAATAATTCGGTAAAAAGTATGATGTTAATTTGGGACGCTACAGATGATGTGAATTGATTAATGGCGTCGATTGATGAGTGGAATATTTGCACGAATAGTAACCTATTATAAAAAGGCCAATATTTTACAGGGAAATTGTGTTTACCGAATTAGCGTTATAACAGGGGAGGATTTTATGATGTTAATTTGGTCGAGAATGGGGTGATTGTTCGATGATAGTGGGGGAAGTTACACTATGGGCGAAAAATCTCTTCAACATAAGCGAACTCTAGTGTTTTTACTTAATTGTCGGTGTCTTTATTTTTTTTGAGAGTACCTGCCCTGCATTATTTGACAGGCCATAAAAAAGCCACTAAGACTGTGAAGCTTTAGCGGCTTTTGGGTATAGCGCTGAAAGTGACGATTATAAGAAAAACAGGTTAATAACCAGAGTGACTTAAATCGAGTGCCTGTCCCAGCTATCACTCCTCATTAGCAGACGCGCTAGTGATTGATAGGTCGTAACTCCTCTAAGCTAGGCGCTGGCCCACTCCCAAATCCCACTGACGATTTAAAGAAGTTTTTGGTCGCCCACATTCTGCCGGAGATACCACCAATCACAACGGATTTACCAAGGTCATAAATTGCATCACCAGCACTCCGACCTTGAATAATACTTTGTAAAATAGAATTGGCTCCGCTCGATGCTGCACCAGTCGCCATACCGAGCGTTTGTCGCTTCATAGCCTCTTCCAACACTGGGTTCGCCAAAGCACCGGCAATAGGCTTACCTAACCATTTTGCAGCAACCGCGGGTGTAACAACAGCGGTGATCATGCCAGATTGTGCGCCGCCAACGGCACCACCCAAAATGCCTTGATACAATACGTCGTGTGCAAATGAGCCTTGGGCATTACCTCTCGCCTCGTTATAAATATATCCGCCAGTACTTGTCACCGCGCCTACGCCTGCCCCCACCCCTGCACCGACTGCCATACCATAACCAACTGTACTGGCCGCAGTTGCCAGTGCCGAACCGCCTCCCGCTGCGGCTGCCCCCCCTGCTCCCGCACCTGCCGCCGCAAATATAGATCCACCAGCGGTATATAACGCCGCTTCTCCAACTACGGCACCAACCGCAGCACCAATAGCGATTTTCTTCCAAGACAATTTTTCCCCTGCAATGGCTTCTCGCGCAGTTTCCAATAAGCCACCGACGACAGCGCCACCCACAGTCGCAATGACGTCGTCTAACCCAAACCATTCACCTGTTGGATCGGAATAGGATATTGGATTACTGGAATAAATATAGGGGCTGGCAAATTGATGCAATGGGTCAACCGAATAAAAACGACACACCGCAGGATCGTAAAATCGATCTTCAAATGTATACAATTTTAAATCATCATCCCACTCCTGACCTGTGTACAAATATCGTAAATTAATTTGACCGGCATTACTCAGTGCTCCGATTATTTCTCCGAAGGGTGAATAGTTATACCAAGCCACTACATTTTTCGTATTATCGACAACGACACGAACTGAATTGCTATGGTCAGACAGTAGTGCGTATTGTTTACCATTACCATTTACAGGTAGCATGGCTATTTTGCCGCGCAAACCATAAATATAATTTAACCTTGAACTACTAGAAGCGGTGATATGTTTTTCACTCAACACCTTGCCTTTGTAGTCCCGCAAATAAATAATTTTTGTATCGCTAGACTGTCGTTGATAGCGCTGTCCATTGCCATCGTAACTATAGCTAATGCTGTTGTTGGCAAGGCTTGCTGAACGGGTAAGATTTGTGACGGCATCATAATGCATACCAGTAATCCCTTGCCTTTGCGAACTATTCATTGATCCGTTAGCTGTATAAGAGAATCCCTGATTGGAGCCGCTATTATTTAGCTGATTGCTGTTAGTGTCATAATTAAACGTGACGCCCGTTGCCCCCCTATACAACGATGTCATATTCCCATTGTCATCGTAACCGACCGGGTTTTGCGTACTCCCAATATTCCAATTTGTATTTTGACTATTGGTGGCTATTGTTAGTCGGCCAAAGTGATCGTAGGTATATTCGTAGTCATACTTCGAGGGCGCGCCGTTCCACTTAAAATCGAATGCTGCACTTGCAACCTGTCCATTTAAGTACCCTGGGTTACCATTATGGCGCTTATCAAAGTAAAGTGTTTCTGAAAAATATTCATCGTCAATACTGTCTATATCGCCATTGGCGTTCGCAGTATAGGTACGCGTTGCGACCCCTTCCAACAATACTTCAGTGATAACTCCATTTTGATAGGCGTAACTAGCATAAGCCGTTGGGTTAGTCGCAGTACCCACACTGATCATTCTTCCTTGCTCGTCATACTGATAAGTCACATCGTATTCGCTGGTCGGTTCACTCATGGAGATTATCCGTCCCACTTCATCATACTCAGTTTTAACATTGGCAACTTGCGCGGTTGAATTATTAATTACATTTTCAATTTTTCCTTGTGCATTATATTGATACCATAAGGAATAATCGGGTGTGGCTATACTTGTTAGGCGCCCCAAGCTACCGAGTTCATTGTTATTTGGGATATCCCAGCCATATTGAATAGACCATTGATTACCTTGACTGGGCCAACCTGGGGTATTCAATTGCGATTCAGTGATTTGTGTAATGTTACCTTGCCAAGTACCTGTTTCGGTTATTCTTCCCGCGCTATTGAATTTGGTATAAATACAATACGGTGTTTGAGCGGCTTTACCTTCAGCATCTTGTTTTACACGCTGTTGGCCTTTTCTATCGTATCCATAACTAGTTTCGCCAGACTCGGGCATTGAATCAGTTAGAAGATTACCGACAAAATCGTATGTAAATTTGCGATAAAATATGGAGGTATCAACCGTACTGGGGTTGCTGTAAGCCCGCGGATAAAAGATGGCGGTTTTGCGTAAATTGGCATCGTAGTTATAGCCCGTTAATAAACTTTTTTGTGCTGTACTATCGATACGCACTTTACCCAATTGCACACCCTGTCGATTACTAAAACTGACAATTTGCGCACCGGCAGGACCAGTCGTGTTATTGGTTTGTAAATCACCTACAGGAAAGCCAAAATAATGGCCTGTATTATTACCGTAACTGTACGTAAATGCACCTTGATTACTAGCGGTATACACACCGCCTTTACCACGGCTTTTCACACGCAATGTTGGGTTTGCGTGACGCAACATCGAATTTTCAAAAGGCGACGTATTGTAGGTGCTAGGCCAATCATTATTAATGCTTCCAGTAACCGTCATGTTTTCTGCGTTGAGTGTTGCAAATCCTTTTACCGGTGAAAGGTTGGCTTGATTTTGTGTGGTCGCCAGTGTTGTGGCTCGATAAAGATTTAAATTTCCCCCATACAAGTTCGCTGTGACATTGGATGTTGTGCTGTTAGTCGATGCGACAAACTGCATTTCATTTCCATTCCCATCTTCACTTGCATTCGACAATTCTGGCCCGCTCACGACCCCGGTGTTATGAAACGCCGCGCCAGGCCAACTACTAAACAATGTCACAGGGCCCGTCACAGCATTTTGCATTTCGTAATCAAAAACGAACGCTCCATCAGCATAGCAATATAAATACTTGCCACCTCTGACAACAAGCGTTAACACGATAGAGCTTGGTAGCTGCTTAAATAATTTGGATGCGTATTCAACATGATTGGTAAGGGTGCCAATCGCCACTCGGGTTGGTTCTATGCACAACAGAATTTGTTGTTGATTACAATTAACAATAATTCCGGCTGCATCCCCTGTGCTGTTCTGTAAAGCAATTTCAGCACACGCCACAAAATCCCCACCCTTCACGTCAGGTACGAGTGTTGCCTGTGCCGGATTTTTAGTACTAGCCGCTTGTTGAGTAACAAGAAAATGTGAACCCGTAAAGTCAAAGTTTTTAATAGTTGCCTTATCAATTAGAGTGTTTTCGGTAGACGTGAAATCATCCCAACTTCCCAACTTAGGTACGCGTATAGAAAAAGCTTGGTTGGGCATCGCATCACTAAATACTGGCTTATCTTCAAACCAAATCTGACCCATAACAGATGAATAATTTTGGCTAATTAGGCTTAATGATTTACCCGGAGAAGCACCAGCCAAGCTACTACCTCGAACATCATAGTAAGCACGATTAATAGCACCATTAGGTGAAATGCTCGCTAACAACTGACGCTGCGATAGTTTCCAAACACTGGCAGAATAATCACAATCGATGGGCGCAAATACAATATGATCAATCAAGCCGTTACTGACCGAAATAGTCGGTAAATCTGATGATGATAACGTGTTAGATAGCGCCTGGACGTAGACCCATCCTGGATTGTTAGCGTCATACTGAATGGTAGTTTCACTGTTCCAGCTACCAGCATCGCAAAACCCAATTTTACACTGGGAATTTACGTTTAATTTTACATAAGCAGCAACTAGATATTCAGTACTTGCTACCGGTTGAAATGTTTTAGCCGCGACGGATATAACCGTGCCACTGTAACAATCTTCACCGGTAAACGCTTTTCCAGAAACGATGGATCCATGACTTAATATCCAGCCAGCATTATCTTCGTAATTTTCAAACCCATACCAACCTGCTTGAGATTGTGTTACGTCAGCGTTGATAAATGATGCAACTGCCCACTCACCGCAGGATTTGTCATAAATCGTGCTCTTTGTTTGCAAGTCTCCCGTAATTTGACTAGTCGCTTTATCATTGGCATTTAACTGATTGATATAACCACGAGCAATCCAGTTGCTGTCCGGAGTAGGTGAAAATCCGTTACTTACCGTAGTCGTTTGTAGTTCAAACTGTCGCCAAGGGCGCCATTGGCCGTTCCACTGTTTCCATTGTGTGACTGCGCCTGATATTGGAGACGGGTGAGACAGAGTGGTTCCAGGGGAAGCGTAGGAAATAACACCGGCTACCGAATTTAATAGATTGTTCGCGCGCAGATCGCTATATTGTTCAACCGCATAAGTAAGTTGTTTTTGAACAGTAACATATTGCTCACTACTCCCTTGATTTGGTTTTGTCAGAGTTTCTGTAATTGTTTTAGGGTAAGGCAATGTCACATCATTCCCATAGGTGATGGTTTTGCTTTGGTTAACACCATCAATCATAGTGACTTCGCTAAGCAATTGTGAGAATGCTACTTGTTGATGTTGTCCAACTTGAAAACCAAATTCTGTCGCCGAAACTAATTTAGACAGTGAATCGTCAGCGATAGGTTGCCCGGCTAACAAGTAGTGCAAATACATATTTTCCAATACAACATTACTTGGGTTTCCGGAAGTCGATGTGACAGTTATTTTGGCGACTGTAGCTGGCGCTGATAATTGCAGTCTCGCCGTTTTTTCTGAACCCGTTGTAGATGAGAAGCTACCACTACCGACAGAAGCGTTACTGGCATCAAAACAATTTATATCAATCGAACAGGCTTTGTTATTATTACTCGTAAAAGTTAACGATACTGACGTTGTGTTTTGATAGGGTGTGGACAATTGAAAACTCTGTCCTGGGGACAATGGAACAGGGCTAACATAACCAGCCACGATCGCACTTTGATGCGCTAATATATTCGTTAATGGTGGCACTGATGGGGTTACTGGTGGCACAATATAGGTGATAGTTAACGCAGAAATACTACAACTTATTGCTGTGGTGTACCAAGAGCGTACTTTGTCGATGGGCACCAGCGAATGCATGTTCAAACTCACTTCGGTGCTAGATTTTCCAGTAATAGGAAATATTTCTCCTTTGATTTGGACACCACTTTTTTCAACTGACAAAGCTAGTTCTGTCGCATTGTCACTCGTATTGGTAACGGTACATGAGACATCCGCGAACAATGCGCCTGCCGGCAAATTAAACCCAGTAGCTGTACCCGGATAGGGCTTAACATTGTCAATTGCTTGTCCGGCACTCATGGTACTGGTGCGAATGATGTTGAGGTTGCCTTTCCAATAGGTTTCACCCAACATAACAGAATTTGTCGCCAAAGAATCTGGACCGCTGTAATAAATAAGTTCGTTTGCTGGCTGGCCGTCAAAAAACAAATAGGTAGTATGGCCGTAGGGGTCTTCTGGATTATCTTGTTGGATGCTGTTGTATACATCCCCTGCATATTCTTTGACAAGGTTCCACTGTACGTAACTTTGTGTGCTATCAAACTTCCAGTTCCAAAAACTATACAAGAATCCTTTTTCTGTCATCACACTATTAGAGGGTTTTGTCTGTGTAGAAATTACCGGATGAACCGTATTGTAGACAACGCCGTTTTGGGTGATGGCCTCACCCGTATAATAAACATAACTTAAAACACTGCCTTTCGGCGTTTGAATACTTTTTAATGCATTCTCATAGCCTTCTTCTTGAGTGTAATACTCAAATAAATACCCTGCATCAACAGCAATTTGTTGTCCGTTTTCCATCACGTTGAGAGGTTGAACTTTATTAATGGCTTTATTGCCACTTAAGGCATAGTCTACAGTCAGTTGATTCGTTAGTTGATACTGGCCACCAGCTATTGTCATAACCAGTCGAGTAACACTGATTAACTGTCCTGATGGATTATACTGAAACTCGATCTTATCTCCCAAATTATTTGTGATAGAGGATATCGCGTTACCAGTATATACCAGTTGTATTTGATGATTTGTCCAGGACAAATCATCAATGGTGCTTAAATGCCAAACTGTTTGTCCACTCTGCAAAGTGTCTTTGTTCCTTAACGTAAACTGGATCCCTTTATCACTGACTATCGTCCATTCAGAATCTGTTCCCGAATATGTCCACGCGTGATATTCATCTCCCGCCTGATAACTTGATCCACCGCCAGTACTTTGTAGCTCATAAACAGAGGTTCCATCTAAAAAGTAAAAACTATTATTGTCGGAAATCACTTTTGGATAATCCAATAGCTTCCATCCATTTGCACCAACAGTATTGTCGGTGACGGCTGTGATTACGGCAGCACTCCGGCTATTATAAAAAAGCGCTACTCCGTAATCTAAGTCACCTTGTGAAATTTCACATAGGGGGTAAGACTGATTGACATCGCCAGTAAACAGATTAATGCCTTCTTTAATGACGTTCCCGTGTAACGGTGGAATCGGGTACACGCTATCAGGGTTTAACGGCTTCACCGTATCCTCTGATGGCATCACACCATTGGCCGGAATATAGGTGGATTGTTTGACCTCAAAATTAGTTTTCAACATATTGGCTGCCTGCTATGTATAGATTTTAGAGAAATATGTGTATTCAATGTTTGGCTTGCCAGTGCTTAGCAAGCCAGGGGATATCGATGAATATAAAATCGATGGATATAAACGAGTTAGTTATCAGAAAGCAGTTTTTGGTAAAGCTCGTAATCGCGATACCACTCAGCGGAGATACGGTCTTTAATAGCTTTGGGTTTAAAGTTAAACGCGGCACCAAAATATTCTTGCATTGCATTGTCACCACTGAGAATGCCATTAGCGATCATCGTAGTGTTATTTTTTGTAACGACTTCGCCATTGGATGCATCGCCCAAATAAAGGTTGTAAACTTTACCATCGTGCTTTTTACGCTCTATGTGCGTAATCTTTGCTGGTGCATATACACGTGATATAGTTGAATCTGACGCTATGTTACGACTAGAAAATACTACATCCCCTACAGTGAGCTCTTTTGCTAGAGCCACGCGACGCTCACCGTTTTCCCCACGTATAACTATTGGGTGACCATCTGTGATCGAAAGGTTATTCCCAAACTCATCTTTTATTACAACCATTGGCTCTGCCTCAAAGCCTTGTGATAGTTCGGTAACGGTTAGTGTGCGCCCAGACGCATCGGCTACCACTTTTTCACCTGCTGCAATTGTTTCTATTTTTCGTAAACTGCCATCTGCCATATCTATTTCAGTGCCTTCCTTAAAACAACCCCAAGTAAAATCTAGGTTACTAATACGCGTAGTATTGGCAACCACAGGGCCTGGTGTTGTCGTTACAAAAAACGTTTCTGGAAATAACGTGCCTTTTACTGGCACATCGACACTTAGCGTCATTCCATAGGGCTGATCAGGTGTCCAACAAGGATTATTGTTTAACAAGCCAAATGAGGCTTGGTAGACTTTCGTAGCGCCCGACAAATGGTAAAAACTCCAACTCAATTTTTTCGGGTTTGAAGCATCTATCGTAAACGCTTGGGAAAACTGTTGCGCATCCAGCTGTAACGTACAAGCACCACCACCATTTTCTGCCCAGACGTAAAGAGTTCCCGCTATAATTCGGCTAGTATCAACGGCTGATCCAAACTCAATTGAACCTATAACGGGTAACTGAACGATGGGATTTGGTGTCGGGTTTTGGTACGGACCGTAATCACAACCAGGATCAGGACCGGTATCCCTGCTCAAACATACTTTAATTTTTTTGTCTGCGGGTGAATGTACATGTTTTGGTGCCTTCACTTTGGGTGGAGCCGTCGGCGCTCCGAAAGAATCCAGCAATTTGTGCACCACCACCGGCTGGCTTTTTGCCGTTGCTTGATAGGTCACTTGCAGAGCAGAACCCAGGTTCGATATGGCAGATGGAGGTGAACTTGTTTGGGTGGCTTGAATATTTTCACCACCACCAAACTGTTGGTTAGACGCGCCTGGGCCAAAAGGTGTGTTGTTCGACGCATCAAATAACTGCACATAAATTAATGTAGACTGAGTACCCTCGGGGATCGTCGATAATCCTGTTGTACTGTAATTCGTGCTCGCGGAAGAAAGTCCTCCAACTGCTGCTAGCTTCGCTGGTGTAACAGCGCCTAGATCAGTAATCGTATTTAATGGTACACGCTCATCGGTTGTTGCTTTCAAGGTTGTTGTTTTCAATATCGCTTTTGAAGGCGGCCCATTTTTCTTGTGGTGTGCCCTCAACTGGGCAATGGACCCAAACAGCTTGGGTGCGTTTTGGGGTGAGCGACCTGCTCGCTTTAGGTTTCTAACAACATACCGGAGCTGACGATCGTCGCTTAAATCACTATGAAACTCTTTCCCTCGCTCGCTTATAGAGCGCATATATTCTAAATCTTTTGCGAAGCCTTCTTCATCATTTTCTGGTAAAGCGCTAAACAAATAGTGAACATGCTTAATATTCTCGGAGAATAGTTTTGTATTTTTATTCACCGAATTCGATGTGCACGCTGTTAAAAACACTAACAATGTAAATAAAGTTGCGCACCATATAACGGATTGACACCTTTTATTGACAACAGAAAATTTCATATTGTATTTCCCTTAAAATAGTTAATTAAAAATCGGATTCTATATACTAGATATTGAAACGGGATAATTGCATTTAATGAAAAGTCAATTACGCAATAAACTTGGATGGTTTTGCGGTACCAAGGTTGATGGGAACGCCTGGTGCAGAGGGGAAGGCATACACTAAATCTCCGTAGTAGTTTAAACATCATGAAGGTAATGACTTTATGAATATTTGTATCAGTCTTAAACTGATACTATTTCTTTCCATGAAGCACAGCTCTAAAAAGCTATACCTCACTATAAACTACCTAGAGCAGGTAAATAATCCTCATAAAAGAGGGTTTTACCTTCTCATTGAAAAATAGTTTTAAAAAAATCTCCAATTTGGCACCGAGAATAGTATTTATTATTTTAAATCTGCCAATCAGCATCCATACTAGGTATGCTCGATTTATCTATATCATTGAGGTTATTCCTAGAGGAACCACACGACCGGAGAAAACTGCTATGAAAGTGACTTCTAAAAATTATCGTAAAATTTTAAAAGTAATTGAGTTACTTCATGAACATACAAATGAATTAGAGATGCGCACCCACATAGCGAAGCCTATTCTCGATTTAATAGGCGGGGATCATTTTGCATCTTTTCGCTGGGATGAAAGCCAGAAAACTTATGGGCAGAGTGTATTCCTGAACATGGATGCCAGTAACATCGGTCGGTACTCTGAGTACTATCAGTTTCGGGACCCAATCACTCCTAAGCTTGCACAACGACGACATGCAACCCTTGTGGAAGACGTTATGTCGCATGCGAATTTAAGAAAAACCGAATTCTTCAACGACTTCTTATTAGCAGATGGTTTGTGCTACGGCGTTAACCTTCACCTCTATGCAAACGAACGGAATATCGGCGATTTACGAATCTGGCGCAGCCGACATCACGGTGCATTTGATCATTCAAGCTGTGAAATTTTGGATATATTAAAACCACACTTCATACAGGCCATTCAGAACATACACCACCTACACAATCGGGATAACCCAGCATTCCCCATTGAAGAGCAATGCATCAAATTGAGGCATAAATTTTTATTGACGGGTCGAGAAGCCCAAGTAGTAAAATTAGTTTTAGACGGTGAAAGAGACGACATGATTTCTCGTAAGTTATGCATAAGCATCACTACCGTACGAAGCCATGTAAAAAATATTTTTTCAAAAACAGGGATAAATAATCGAGGAAAACTACATTCTCTAGTCAACTAAGGTGACCAGAGAATGTAGTTTTCTCTACAAGCTAACCATAATTGAATTGCTCTGCTTGGGAGCTCTGAGTCATTGGGCTATTAGAAAATAAGTGACTTGATTGAAACTCATTAACTACAGCAACCGCCGCATTCATGCCAGTTTGTAACGCCCCCTCAATCCAACCACCAGACCAGGAGATACTGTCACCAGCCAAATAAATACTGTTGTCAGCTTTAGTAAACTGATAATAAAGCTGTTGATTGTAGGCATCTTGCCCAGGGTAATTCAGTTTAAATGCACCATAATAATTCTGTTGGTCTTGCCAGTCGATAAGGCGTGTATGCTCTGGCATAACCTCTGCAATAAGAGTGTCCACAAAATTCGGAACAAACTCTCGTAGCGAGCGCGCCAATAATTCCAGCCGTTCGGCAGGGTCTTTAATCGCTATATATTTAGTAGAGTCATCACCCCATGTGTAGCTCACTAACACAACACCATGGTCGGTACCTGGATAGTCAAGACAATAAAAGCCTCTGGCCAACCCATCAGTTTGTATGTTCGCAGGAAACTTTTTACTAGGGTCGGTCTTCCAAAATTTTGTTCGAGTCAGCACAAACAACTTCGACGAATTCATTAAGTGTAATTGGCGAATACCTGTGTCAATATCCTCTGGCAGCGCTGATGGCCGGGAGTCGTCTGGCAAAGTGAGCCCCATATCCACCTGCATGGCCCGGTTCGTAGTGGCAACAATAACAGCATCATACTCGCGACAATCGTCGCCATTAATTATGATATCAACTTTGTTTCCTGTAATAGAAGGTCGACTCTTCACACCCGTTACCTTACACCCATAGGAAATACGGTCGAGCACCCTTCCAAATTTAGTCTCGGTAGTCGCAAGCCCTTTCACCAAACGATCCAACCCACAAGAGTAGAACTTCTGATCAGTTTCTAAGCCGTTAACAATCAAGCGTACAATTTCAGAAAAGTTTACTTGATACAAAGGCCCAAACCCTCCCGACCCAAGGCCAAGAGCCCCAAATAAGGCAAACTCTTCCTCACCCCAGGGCTTCTTAAGGCCAAAGTCACGATAATTTTGCACAAACAAATATACCAAGCCGTCATAAAAACTGATTTTACTAAAGGCAACACTAGACTCTTGCATCGAGGGATTGATAAGGGCTTGCCAGTCGCGTAAGGCTATATCAAAACTTTCCTGCGAACCATCCTTCAGTAAATTAATCAATGGGTTTAAACTGTTTGCAAATACTTCCCAGCTCTCGCTGACAGTTTTAAAAATAGTGGGAGGCTGCTGCTCGGCCTCCCAAACATATCGAGTGCCATTAAAAATGATATCTGTATTTACTTTACCCGGATCAGGAAAATCACCACCTTCCATACCAAATTGATCTGCGTAATAATTGAAAATCTTTTCAGACGGGGGGACTCGCATGGCGCCGAATTCAAATATGGCAGTCTCACTAGCGATCGGCTTGTACGAAAATACTCGACCACCGTATCGAGTAGAATCAGCCTCTAAAATCTCTACATTCACGCCAACCTGTAATAATTGATAAGCTGCGATTAATCCTGCAGGCCCACTGCCAACAATAGCGACTTTCTTGTCAGTTTTGGCCAAGGGGCGAGCAATTAATCCATCATTCGCCATTAAATATTTTTCATGGTCATATAAAATATCGATGAACGATGCTTGAGCAGGACCCCCCCCTTTATTTAATACACTAGATGGTTTCGTAAAAAAGCTCATATTTTATTCTCGTTGCTTATGTGATTTAGGGTGTAGCGCATGTCGATGCAGTCGACTTTTATGCTTAGTACAATTTTTTTATGAAAAGCATCATCTTATGAATGTCTCAATTATGCTCATTCGTTCGGTAAGCTTTAGCACTTCACTGTTGAATATCGAAAAGATGTGATAAGTAAATCTGTTAATATATATTGTTATCTTAATATATCGAATTTGTTGGTATTCATTAGTCCCTACTTATTTGTATATCTATTTTCAGAGTGCTTCATATCTATAATTATGGTTTTTAAAATTTATTTTTAGACCATAATTATAGATAAAGCAATTGCACGGCGTTAATGAGCATATGAAACAAACGTAAGCATCCGGCCAATAGCAGGATTGCCCCATTATCGCCTAGACTTTATGCTTAAAAATCCAAGGCAATAGCTCGCGGCGCTGGTCATCATTGCGAGCATGGGGATAGGCTTCGAATAGTGCGTTGAGGTAGCGCCATGGCTCCAGCTCGTTGGCTTTTGCCGTTTCGATCAGGGAGTAGAGAAAAGCGCTGGCGTCTGCACCGCGCGGACTTCCCGCAAAAAGCCAGTTCTTGCGCCCCAGCGTGAAGGGGCGAATGGCTTGTTCCATGGGATTGTTGTCGATGGGCATCTCAGGGTGATTGAGGAAGGCTGTGAATTTCGCCCAATTATTAAGGGCATAACCGATAGCTGTCTTCATTGCGCCTTTGTTGAGGTATTTGGGTGCCATGGCATCCAATAGGTTTTGAATAGCTGGGACAGGCACTCGCTTTTCCCTAAGAATAATAGTCTCTACCCTATCTGGCCCGCTAGATTGCTTTGCTAAACGCAACGTGTCAACATATGCGCATAAACCATACGCATAGAGTGTGAATCATGCAGAGCCTATTTGACAAAAGCGCCCCAAAAAAACCAACAAACCTGAGTATAAACAGTAACTTACTAACCAAAGCTAAGGATTTTGATATCAACCTTTCAGCCACACTGGAGAAAGCACTTGAGTCTGAAGTGCGCCAAAATACTCGAGAACAGTGGCTGCGTGAAAACAAAAAAGCACTGGAAAATTGTAATAAGCTTACCCAAGAACAAGGCTTATTTGCTGACAAACACAGGGGCTTTTGATGAAGCAATTTGATGTGTACGCGAATACCGATAGTGACACAAATCAAGCTTACCCTTATTTTGTTGATGTACAAACAGAGCTTCTTGAAGCATTAAGTAGTCGAGTGGTTATACCGCTTACGGCCGCGCTACCTAACAAAGGGTTACCCAATAATATTTGCCCAAAGGTCGAAATAAGCGGCGACCCATACTATTTACTCACACATCAAATGACTACGGTTTCCAGCTCATTCTTAAAAAAGCATGAAAGCTCTCTTTTACTCAACAGAACAGACATTATTAACGCCATCGATTTTCTGATTTCGGGGATTTAACGCCCACCAGAACGAAAAAGCCGAGCAACAGCTCGGCTTTTTAAACACTAAAATACCCTAATCACCACATCTCAAAATGTGCTTGGAAACAATAGCCCCTCCCTCCAAGGCCCAGTAGAAACAACCGTCGGGCCATTTAACGATTAAGCACACCCTGGCAAATAGTTTTCATTTTTTCTACCTTTCAGGCCCAGTCAAATTGCGATTTGATCTTTTCAAAACCGCGCGCGCCCATCTCTTCACGCACGCTGGGTTCTGCGATTATTTTTTCCATGGCTTCGGCGAACCGTTCAACAAATGCGGTTTTTGAATCGGGGATATCCACCAAAATACCACACGAAGGATCAAGGTAATCTGTTGGCCCCTCAGTTGGACGCAATCACAGGCTTACCCATGGCCATAGCCTCCAAAACAACTGCACCACCGCACTCGTAAAGAAATAGCTAGGACAGGCACTCAATTTAAGTCGCTCTGATTAATTACTTACGCACGCCGACAATACTTAGGGACGTGCATGAAATAACTTCCCGTTTTCGCAGGCGCAATAACAACGATTGCCTCGCCGTTTTTGAGGATGGAGCAGCAAGAATTCCTGCCTCCAATAGCGCAGCACATGCGCCTTAACTGATCACAACTCACCGACCCCACTAATCGTCAAATAGCGTTTAGTGGGCAGTTCGAAATCACTCAGCAGTGACGACCCCACCGTGAGCATCAATTCGGTCGCGTAACTTTCGGCCTGCCTTGAAAGTAACAACACGGCGGGCTTCGATGGAGAATTCTTCACCGGTTTTAGGGTTGCGGCCGGGGCGCGAGCTTTTGTCGCGCAATTCAAAATTGCCAAAGCCGGAAATCTTAACCGGCTCGCCATTTTCTAGGGCAGTGATAATCTCTTCAAAAAAGCAGTCCACCATGTCTTTTGACTCTTTACGACTAAAGCCAAGGTCTTGTTGAAGTTTTTCTGCCATTTCCAGTTTGGTTAACGAATGCCCCATATTGCCTCCTAGTGATGACTACCGATGGTGCCAAAAACTAAAAAATATCACTATTCAGGCAAGCCCGAAATACACGGCCTAAAAGGCGAATTGATTATTTTCTGGGTATTCAAGCGTCAGGAACGCTTGCATAGCGCCCAAGGATGGCTTGAGCGGC
>NZ_CEXWTU010000117.1:0-14691 GCF_982758155.1 Marinagarivorans sp.
AGGGACTTGCACCCTGCAAGACGCATCAAGATTAAACTTGACGCTCTAACGCCCGCATAATGGGCAGGCTTGGAGCTGATTTGGTTGCGCAACAATGGCGGAGCCATGCACAACCGAAGCAGCGGAAAGACTGTCCAGCCACGCAGTGGCGTACATTGATGCGTTTGTTAGCTGATCTATACCCATATGTCATTTTCAGCGGTTAACTCACCGCCTGAATTGCCTGTATTAACAATACCCTTAGGTTCAACAAGTAATACTTTGACTAAACCTTTGGCAAAAGGTTTATGCTCTACTCCTTTTGGGATTACGAACATCTCACCCGTTTTGAGCGTTACTTTTCCATCGCGAAACTCAATGTCAAGTTCACCATCAATAACAATAAACACTTCGTCCGTATCTGGATGATCATGCCACACAAACTCACCTTCCCCTTTCGCTAGCTTGAATTGATAATCATTCATTTCAGCTATTACACGAGGTGACCAATGTTCATTGAACTTCGATAACTTGTCATTAATATTTATTGATTCGTAGTTCATATTTTCCTAGCAGCTAACGCCGCTATGTGCGGCAACGTTTTTGGTGATTGTTTTGTGGCAGTCTTTTCCGCCACGAAATCAAGCGCCGAAAAGGTTGTCCAGCCCAGCTTGCTGGGCGAGGCACGATAGCCTTGTTAAGTTTTTGTAAAGAGCTTAGGGCAGGACCCTGGACATAGCCAATAAGATTAATTTCCATATAGGGTCGTTAACTGCATAAATGCCGATAGCAAATGCTATCCATCCCACCGTTATCAGGGCGGTTTCCAATGTGCAGAAACCTCGTGCTTGCTTCGCTCTGTTTTTCACTGTTTTTCGAATTTTATTTCTCATGATGTTCACCTCTCGTGTTGGTTGAGTGGCTAGTATCCAGTGATCCTGCTCCGCTGACTTCTCGTCGAGCCCTAAACTCTCTACTTACTCTGTAAACTTAACGCAGAGTGCAGCTGCATTTTGGTTGGTGTGGAGTTTTGTGTAAAATGGCGAAGCCATACACAAAACGGAGCGCCGAACAAAATGTCAGCTGGCACGTATTGTTAGGCCAAGACTTTAGCATCGGCACTCTCCGCTTGGACAGCCAACACTGCACCGGACATAAAATCTATTGCTGTAAGCCATTGAGGCTCTGCCATTTGATTAGGTTCAACAACGACAACCCCTTCAGCCCAATCTTCATCCACCCAATACCCAAAGGAGTTAAGGCAATCATCCTCGGTATAAGGCACTTCCGAATCTCGCGGCATAAAGCGAAACTCACTTACGTTTATGAACTCAACAGCTACTTTCTGTGGCGTATCAGATCCAACCCAATCTCCCTTCGAGCGTTCCCAATTTAATGTGAGCTTACGCTCCTCCACACAATAATCTAGATTCTTGAAATCGAAGTTATTATGCAAATCAAGTTCGTAACTTTCTTGTACAAGATAGATTCCGTCAACTATTTCGAAATTTCGATTCATAAGAGCCTAACATTTGTATATCGCACCCCAGACTGCCTATTCCGTAGCGCGACTATTTTTTATAGTAAGAACCGAAAGCTACCCGCAAAGCCCCGCCACGTCAAGCTTCTCAGCATTTCACGCACAAAACTGGCTTGGGTAAATGCAGATTGGGGCGCCCTATTCCCTATATATAGGGGTTTCCTTAAACCGCTGATTTTATTGTTAAAATACCTTAAACATGAAAAATCTAAAAATAGTCGTGTCGACAGCTCTATTTGCTAAATCTCGTTGAATGCAGTGCCTGCTACTGCAAAAGGTCAAAATCTAGCCACGACCACTCGTCGGAAACCCTACTCTTCAAGGTGTCGGCATAAAGCTTTCGGCCGCACAGACGTGATGCTCACGCAGAGTTTATAATATTTTCTTAGGTGCAATAACGGCTTGATTGTGCGTGATGGAAAAGACTACGCATGGTACCTACACATGCGTAGTTAAGTTAATCACCTTACTAACGACTCACTCCCCCCCCTTTTAATAATCAAGATGCCATTGCATGCCCATTGCCCGGCTCCAAGTCGCCGTCTCGATACGCAATGGCTGGTCAAAAATATAAAGCGTTAATACAAGCTGCTCGACTTCATTACCAATATTAAGGTTGGATTCAAACACTCGGTCTTGCAGCCGTGCCTTTAATAAACAATCGTTACTGTCTGCATTGCCTTGCTCGTCCACTCGGCATATTGATAATGCACTGGCTTTTGTATGAACTTGGCTGTCGTTAATGCTAAAAACTAAAATTTCACTACTCACAAAATCAAAATCCGCCGCCGCCTGAAGTTGCGCCGTTTGCGTGATAAGGACTTCTGCAGTGGCAATACTACTTGATGCACTACTTGATGAGGTGCTTGATACACTGCTCGATGAGCTACTTACCGCTATTACGCTATTAACAGCCTCTTGTTCAGCATTTACAGTATTGCCGCCAGTCGAGCCGCCGCCACTACCGCAGGCAACCAACAAATTAACCAAGACTATCGCTATGATAAGTTTCATAATTAAAGCTCCCAAGAATTATTGATGATTGAAGTGCTGTCTGCTTCGTTTGCCTGATACCACGTTGCGGCCTCGGCACCTTCGCTTTTAACGAAAGAAACAAAGTTGGGATAAGCGCGTGTAATGTCTACCCGCTCTTTGGGGTGTGCCCAAAGTACAGGGACTTGTAGCGCCCAAGGAATGGCATTCGCCGATACAAACAAGCCGCTCCCTGCCAACGAATCATCATCAGCTAAACCAAAGAAGTCGGTATTAAAGCGTACACTGGGTGGCTTATTTTTAAGGTGAATTTCCAACGCTCTGCCTGGTGGTGTGGCAAAACTAGGGCCGTGATAAAAACCTGGGGTCGCAAAGACAAAGGGGTTTAATATTTCAGTCGGCGCTATTAAGGCGTCTATCGGTACAGCCAAAGTCACCGTCGCGCGAAACGTAACTTCTCGAGTTCCTTCAAAATTAGAACAGTCAATTTCGGTTCGGTAATACTGGCAACTGCCGTCAATAAGCTCTTCTTTTAAATCGTCAAAAAAAACGATCACAGCATCGCTATCAAGGTTGTTTTGCTCAACCGGGTTACGCAGTGTGTCAAACCCGTTGACGTACAATACGGCTCGCGTTTCATCAATTTCTGAGCGTTTTATGCCATCTAACTGAACAGCGAAACCGTTATGGTAACTGGCGCCCAAGGCCAGCACTTTACCTTCTATGTCGTATCGAATAACTTGCTGCTGTGCGTTGCGATAAACATGTGTACGCATGGCGATAACAACATCATTCATGTCGTAATCACCCAGCTCTGGCCAATTATCTTCAAAGGCTAAAGTGGCAAAACTTGCCGTACTCGGAAAGCTCTGCACAGAAACACCGCTATCCAGAACCTGCACCAACTGATCCTCGACCTCGCCATCGGCAACACCGCCATTCACACCAATGCCCTGCTGGCTCGAATAACGAATTCGCGTCCAGGTTTCTCCGGCTTTGGCTTGCTCCGGTATCGAAAGCACCACTAAATTAACGCCCTCGGTCACCGCTTGGTCGGCAACCACCTGCTCGTTACTATCAAATTCACCACTGTTATCCCAATCGGCCCAAGCGTTAACAATACCTTCGCCTTTAACATCTAGCGTTAGAATGGCGTCGGCTCCCACTTCGAATTCAGTAACAAACTCTACGCCGTCATTCTCCCCGCTCCATACATTACCCAGCTGGAAACCTTCTTTTTGTTCATGCCGCGCACCATTGTTTTCCAAGTTACTGCCATAACTGGTCGGTGCACTGCCAAAGTCAATCGTCGCCACATCCGATACAATCGAAGCTGCGGCACAGCGTGCACCATCGTTATTGGATGATGACGGTCCATAGGCAAAAAATTCTGCCGAAGGATTCACGTCACCAACATCAATACGAAAAATATTGCCATCACTATTGCGGCTTATATAAAAATTGTTGTCGCCATCAAAATACGCCGCGCCAAAGGTCCCGCTTTCGCCTACATTACCTAAGTTTTCTGAAGTACCCATTTCGGGATTGGTTTTATGTAAAAATCCATTACGGTCAACACTGTAAAGCTGATGATCCTCTGGGTGAAAAGCAAAATCAAAGATCGACAATTTTAACCCCGAGCCGTTAATCACTTGAGTGGCCACAAGATAATCTGAGGATTCGGGATCTAAGCTGATTTTATATAAACCGATTGAATTATTCGGGTGATAAAGATAATAAGTATTCGCCTGCAACGAAATATCGCCAACATAAAAATTGGTGTTTGGAAAACCCACAACCGCTAATGGCTCTACCTGAAAACCGCTATCGATACGAACAGGGGCTTGGAATTCGTTACTGTAACCATAAATGAAATAATCATGCGGATTAAAGCCAGTCGCATTGAGCTTACCTTGAGTACCCATTGAATCTTCAAGTAGCTCATAGGAGCCCGTCGCCAAGTTAACACCGAAAACTTTTGCGACATTGTCTTGAATTAAAAAAGCACGACTAGGGCATTCCGAAAAAGGAAGAGAAGCCTGCGCCAAGGAAGAACCCGAAAAAAGTAACGTATTTATAAATAGTGCATTGATGGAAGATTTCATATCGTACCCCTGTAAACATCTACAAGGGTGATTGCACAAGTCAGGCCAAAACATAAGCCATTGATTTAACTAGCTTTTTCCAAAAAATCACTGTTTGCATTTCGAGATAATCGCAAAATGCAACGCAATTGGCCAGCCCAACAAGTCACCTCCCAACCCATGTCATTAACATAGCGGCAACCGATAATTTTTCAGGACTCGCTTGAACCGATCCATGGGCGCTCCCGGCGCGAGAGGGTCCTGAAAAATCACCGCCTTCCGCTTAATTCGGCTTACTAACACGCTATTTCATTTAGCGACGAGCTTATGGGCCTCTTCCACCACAATGGCATGACGCCTTGCCAGCGCTAAGCTTGCATCAGCCCGGCCAGAAAGCGCATCGTAGTAACCCCCACCAATGACTGTTGCGACAGGGATATTTCGACGCGCGCACTTTTCTAATACCAGCCGGTCTCTTTCACGAATGCCCTCTAGGGTAATATTCAACAAGCCCAACGGGTCGTGTTCATAAACATCCACGCCGGCATCATAGAAAATAAAATCCGGTTGAAACTGCTGCAGGACCGCGTCTAAATGGTTCTCTAGCGTTTCGAGATAAACTGCGTCGCCTGTGTTGGGCGCCAAGCCAATATCTAAATCACTAGAGGCTTTGCGCACGGGAAAGTTTTTTTCGCAGTGTAACGAGAAGGTAAATATTGCAGCATCATCCGCCAATATTGCCGCCGTGCCATCGCCTTGGTGCACATCGCAATCCACAATTAATACACGCCGCACCTTCCCCTGTGCGATCAATGCTTTTGCGGCAACAGCCAAATCATTAAAAATACAAAAGCCTGAGGCAAAATCGAAGTGCGCATGGTGCGTTCCGCCCGCCAAATGGCAAGCCATGCCGCGATCCAACGCCAGCAATGCAGTCAAAAATGTGCCATTGGGCGATATTAACGTGCGCGCTACCAGCGGCTGACTCCACGGCAAACCCATACGCCGCAGCTCGGCAGGGGCTTGTGTTCCCGTGATGAAACGTTCGATGTACTCTTGGCAATGCCCTAGCGCTAACAGCTCTGGCCTAGCTCGCCCGGGGCGGTAAACGTTGCTAGCAGCGGCAATCCCCTCTGCCTGTAAATAAGCTTGTAACAATGCAAATTTATCCATTGGAAAGCGGTGGCCGGCCGGGAATGGATAGCTGTAGCAAGGGTGCGTTACCAAAGGAAGCATGCATTAGTCCGTATAAATACTCAGTTTGCCATAGTTGGCTCGTAATTCAGCGGCTACCGCGTTGCTATTTAGACACTCCCACCCTTTTCAGGTAAAATCCGCGCCGTAAATTGGACACTCTTAGGAAAACATGAGGAGTAAGTCGGATTGCTGAATACACTTCGTGTGAAATGTCGGCGTTCAACTAAACTGCATGGCTTACTCATTGCATATTCCCGATACTCGTTCCACGATTGATAGCGTTACTGGATTCGTTATTAGTGCCTCGGCCAACAGTTTTGCTGCAAAAATGCACAAAGCGTTAGCGCGAGCAACCCATTACAAGAGAGGATTACTCCGTGTTAGAAGCATACCGTGCACACGTTGCCGAGCGCGCCGCTCAAGGCATTCCACCCAAGCCATTAACGCCCGAGCAGGCCGCAGATCTCGTTGAGTTACTGAAAGCGCCCCCCGCCGGAGAAGAAGCAACACTGGTGGATCTCATAAGCACTCGCGTACCACCCGGTGTTGACGAAGCCGCTTATGTTAAAGCCAGCTTCCTGTCTGCACTTATTAAGGGCGAAACCTCTTCGCCGCTGATTACCAAAGCGCTAGCCGTTGAGCTGCTGGGTAATATGCACGGTGGTTACAACATCGAAACGCTGGTGAATTTACTCGATTGCCCGGATCTTTCTTCGTTGGCCGCTAAAGAACTCAAACACACCTTGTTAATGTTTGATGCCTTCCACGATGTAGAAGAAAAAGCCAAAGCCGGCAATGCATTAGCCAAAGATGTGATTCAAAGCTGGGCTGATGCCGAATGGTTCACCAACCGCGATGAAGTGGCACAAAGCATTAAAGTTGCGGTGTTTAAAGTGACCGGCGAAACCAATACCGATGACCTTTCACCAGCACCCGATGCCTGGAGCCGCCCAGACATCCCCCTTCACGCTTTGGCCATGTACAAAATGGCGCGCGAAGGTTTAACGCCTGACGAAGCTGGCGTAACAGGCCCTATGGCACAAGTTAAAGCCGTTCAGGATCAAGGTATTCCCGTTGCCTTTGTGGGCGATGTTGTGGGTACTGGCTCTTCACGTAAATCAGCCACTAACTCTGTTTTATGGTTCTTCGGCGACGACATGCCCGGCGTACCCAACAAGCGCGGCGGCGGCATTTGCATTGGCGGTAAAGTTGCTCCTATCTTCTACAACACCATGGAAGATGCTGGCGCCTTAGTATTTGAAGCTCCGGTTGAAAAAATCGGCATGGGCGATGTGATTGAAATTCGTCCCTACGACGGCAAAATTTTAAACGAAAGCGGTGAAGTGCTCAGCGAATTCGAATTGAAATCTGACGTATTGTTAGATGAAGTTCGCGCTGGCGGCCGAATCAACCTAATTATTGGTCGTGGTTTAACTGCAAAAGCCCGTGAATCTCTTGGCTTGCCCACATCAACCCTATTCCGCGTACCGGCATCACCGGTAGATACGGGCAAGGGCTTTACCCTCGCACAAAAAATGGTGGGCCGCGCTTGTGGTTTACCCGAAGGCCAAGGCATTCGCCCAGGTACTTACTGCGAACCGTTAATGACGACTGTTGGCTCGCAAGATACCACCGGCCCCATGACACGTGACGAGCTAAAAGACCTTGCATGCCTCGGTTTCTCGGCCGACCTTACCATGCAGTCGTTTTGCCACACAGCCGCTTACCCTAAGCCTGTTGATATCACCACACAACACACCCTGCCCGATTTCATAATGACCCGCGGCGGTGTTTCTTTACGCCCCGGCGACGGCATTATTCACAGCTGGCTTAACCGCATGTTGCTACCCGATACCGTAGGTACCGGTGGCGATTCTCACACCCGCTTCCCAATGGGTATCTCCTTCCCTGCCGGTTCTGGTTTAGTCGCGTTTGCTGCCGCTACCGGTGTTATGCCGTTAGATATGCCGGAATCTGTATTGGTACGCTTTAAAGGCGAAATGCAGCCGGGCATTACACTGCGCGATTTGGTGCATGCCATTCCGCTGTACGCCATCAAGCAAGGCTTACTCACCGTAGAGAAAAAAGGCAAGAAGAACATTTTCTCGGGCCGCATTCTCGAAATTGAAGGCTTAAAAGACTTAACCGTAGAACAAGCCTTCGAGCTTTCTGATGCTTCAGCAGAGCGCTCGGCTGCTGGCTGTACCATCAAGCAATCTGTCGATAAAATTTCTGAATACTTACGCTCAAACATTACGTTACTGCGTTGGATGGTTGGCGAAGGTTATGGCGATGCCCGTACCCTTGAGCGCCGCGCCGCGAAAATGGAAGAATGGCTGGCCAACCCAGAGCTTCTAGAAGGCGATGCCGATGCCGACTATTCAGCAGTCATTGAAATTGATTTAGCCGAAGTCACCGAACCTGTGGTGTGCTGCCCTAACGACCCAGACGATGCTCGCCTGTTGTCTGAAGTGGCTGGCGCCGAAGTAGATGAAGTGTTTATTGGCTCGTGTATGACCAACATCGGTCACTTCCGCGCTGCCGGTAAGTTATTCGAATCCACCAAAGGTCCACTAAAATCACGCTTCTGGATTTCGCCCCCCACCAAGATGGATGCCCACACCTTAATGGAAGAAGGCTACTACAACATCTTTGGTGCCAAAGGCGCGCGCATGGAAATGCCGGGTTGTTCGCTGTGTATGGGTAACCAAGCCCGCGTTGAAGATGGCGCAACCGTGCTATCAACATCGACACGCAACTTCCCCAACCGCTTAGGTAATGGGGCTAACGTTTACCTAACCTCAGCCGAACTTGCAGCCATTGGGGGTATTTTGGGGCGCCTACCAACGCCAGCTGAGTACATGGAGTACGCCAGCAAAATTGACAGCATGAGCGATGAGATTTTCAAATACATGAATTTTGATCAGATCAAAAGCTTCCAAGACGGTGCCGAAGAAGGCAAACGCATAGCCGCTACAGAAATTGTAGAAGTTCGCGTTTAGGAACATCGCTACGTAAAAAAGCCCGCAATTGCGGGCTTTTTTTTTGGCTCTTAATTCGGCTCAGTCAATCACTGCTTGCGAGCTTTGGGCGCCAAGCAGCTGAACATTCAAGCTGTTAAGCAAAGCATCAAACTGGGCATCCTCAAAGGCCTTTAACTGCACCAACTGAACAGGGTTTAACACCGCCGCACTATCGCTATAGTAAGCCGCTCGGTAAGTACTTAAAGCCTCTTTCACTTTAGCCGTATCAACGGTTTCGCCCTCGCCCGCTAAAGCCAACTGCTGCTCAAATTTTTGCTGATATTGCAGCTTGGATAACAGCAGCTGCCCCCTTTGCTCACTTGCCAGCTGATTCTCTGCCGACAAGCTCTGGCCAAACTGCTCTAGCTGATACTGCTCAAAGCCTGAATCATTTAAAAGCTCGTATTTTTGATAGGCTTGCTCACCCAGCAAATTGCGCACTTGTGCATCTATGCCCGCAAGCAGGCTTTGCTGCTCATCAATAACAGCTTGCAGCTCTTCTGGCTGAGTGAAGTATCCTTGAACCGGCGCATTTAACACACTTTCACGCTCGAGCATTAAACGGCTCAGCTGGGTGGTATCTTGCTTACCCAATGAAATCACTTGAAAAAGGTAGGCGTACTTCTGTTGAATGTCTTGCTCTAGGCGCAAGGAAACTAGCGTTTCAACGCCCTTATCATTACTTTGCGCATACGCCATGTAGGCACTGCATATTTGCTGTAAGGTTTGATCCGCTAGCGGAAGCGTTGCCTGTGGGCAGCTTGCCGCCGAGGAAGCTTGCGCCGATTGCTCGGCAACCCATGCATCCAAACGCGTTTCAACATTGGATAATTGATGTGTTAATGCGCTGCTCTTACGGTATTCTCTTAACAGCATCACAGTAACCAGCAACGTGATTACAGCCAATAATGCCGCTAGCCATGGCCAAAGCCATGCCCCTCCTAAAAGCTTTTTATTCATCAATCATTGCCTTGATCACGCCCATTAATTCACCCTCACACAGCACTTCATTCCTAGAATGCCTGCTAGCTACCCCATTAACTTACCCTGATTCCCAAGCACCTTGTAAAGCTATACCTTCTAATGCGCCCATAATAGCTTAGCTCAAGCCCTCACACCGCGATCCAAACCACACAGTTATGGTACAGAATGGCAAAAGTATGCGCCACAAAGTTGCAACTCGCCAAAACGCATCAAATAGTCGCGCATATTCTAACCAAGCACCAAAGCAGTAATACAAACTGAACGAAACCAATAAAGCATCCAACATCAGCTCACCGAAAAAGCACAAAAACCGTTGAGCTAGCACCGCATTGGAACATTTCATTTTAAGCTTTCGATCACGTTTAAATGAACAACACAATTCAGCTCCCCGAATCAGTGCATCAAGATTTTCAATTAAAACAGATAAGCCGACTTCAACTTAGAACACAACTTACTGATTAGAAAGGTAAAATTAAATTTAAAAAGAAAAAAATCATCCTTGGCAAGCTCCTTGCGATAGCGTAAATAAGTTTTCGAATGATTACCGCCAATATCCATTAGGAGTTATCCATGCACAAAAAAACACCCTTTAACCGTGTCTTTAAGGTGCTTGCCGCCGGCGCGTTGAGCGTATTTGCAACCGTCGCAGCAACAACATCTTTTGCTGATCTTAAATTAGAAAAAGACGAATTAAAATTTGGCTTTATTAAATTAACCGATATGGCGCCGTTGGCCATTGCTTACGAAAAAGGCTTTTTTGAAGACGAAGGGCTTTTTGTAACCCTAGAAGCCCAAGCAAACTGGAAAGTATTGCTAGACCGTACCATTGATGGTGAATTAGATGGCGCCCATATGTTAGCGGGCCAACCACTGGGCGCGACGATTGGTTTTGGCACCCAAGCGCATGTTGTAACCGCCTTTAGCATGGACCTTAATGGTAATGGCATTACCGTTTCAAATAGCGTGTGGAAGGAAATGAAGAAACACATTCCGCACAAAGATGGTAAACCCGTACACCCTATTAAAGCCGACGCCTTAAAACCCGTCATCGATGATTACAAAAAGAATGGCAAGCAATTCAAAATGGGCATGGTATTCCCCGTATCAACCCACAACTATGAGCTGCGCTACTGGCTAGCCGCTGGCGGTATTCACCCAGGTTATTATGCCCCGCATCAAGGCGACTCCTCGGGTACTGTTGCGGCCGACGCACTGTTATCAGTAACCCCGCCACCGCAAATGCCTGCCACCTTAGAAGCTGGAACAATTCACGGGTATTGCGTAGGCGAGCCCTGGAACCAACAAGCCGTATTTAAAGGTATTGGCGTTCCAGTAATCACCGATTATGAAATTTGGAAAAATAATCCAGAAAAAGTATTTGGCGTCTCAAACGAATGGGCCGAAAAATACCCTAATACCCACCTAGCCGTAGTTAAAGCACTTATTCGTGCCGCCAAATGGTTAGACGAAAACAACAACGCCAACCGTGCGGAAGCGGTAAAAATATTATCAAAATCTGAATATGTCGGTGCTGATTACGAAGTTATTGCCAACTCAATGACTGGTACTTTTGAATACGAAAAAGGTGACAAACGTGAAGTGCCTGATTTCAACGTATTTTTCCGTTACCACGCCAACTTCCCTTTCTATTCAGATGCGATCTGGTACTTAACGCAGATGCGTCGCTGGGGTCAAATTAGCGACACCAAACCGGACTCTTGGTACTTTGATATTGCCAAAAAAGTCTACAAACCAGAAATTTATAAGCAAGCCGCTGAACTTCTGTTGAAAGAAGGCAAAATTGCTAAAAGCGATGTACCTTGGGAAAGTGATGGATTCAAAGGACCGCAGAGCGAATTCATTGACGGGATAACGTATAACGGCAAACAACCCAACGCTTACCTATCGAACTTCCCTATTGGCTTAAAAACCAACGAAACGATTAAAGGCAGCGCAGTAATCAGTACTAAAAAGTAAATTATCGGATCAGTACCTGCACATGGATGTGCCCACTTTTACGATTATCGTTACTATTATTTAAAAAAATAAGGGCGTCAAAAAAAATACCGCGCCCACTCACCTCAAAACAGATAACAGGTCGTTTGTTATGCTAAACAAAATCACAAACTTTTTTAACTTAACCGGGCTTACTTGGTTTGTGCCGATTGCCCGTATGGCTGCAGGCGAAAGTCCTAAAGAACAATTTAAACAGCTTTGGCTTATTATGGGCATTCCCATTGTGGCCTTTGCTTTATTTCTTGCACTCTGGGGGCAGATGGCAAGTAGTGTAGAAACAAGCCTCGGTAAAATTCCAGGCCCTGCCGCTGTTTACGAAGAAGCAAAAGGACTTTGGGCCGAACATAAAGAAGTGCGCGAAAAAGAATCTGCTTTTTATGAGCGCCAAGAAAAACGTAATGAAAAGAAATTGGAACAAGATCCAAATGCTGAAGTTAAGTGGCGCACCTACACCGGCAAATCAACCTATGTGGATCAAATATACACCAGCCTAAAAACAGTCTTCATGGGTTTTTTAATTGCGACAATTATTGCTGTACCCTTAGGTATATTTTGCGGCCTAAGCCCCATAGTCAGCTCAGCATTTAACCCCATAATTCAAATATTTAAGCCAGTATCGCCACTGGCATGGCTACCCATCGTAACCATGATCGTGAGTGCAACCTATGTCACCAGTGATGATTCTTGGTTTGAAAAATCTTTTTTAACATCTGCCATCACCGTAACACTTTGCTCGCTTTGGCCAACACTTATCAATACCGCTGTAGGTGTATCATCCATTGACAAAGATTTAATGAATGTGGGTAAAGTTCTTAAACTAGGCTGGTGGACAAAAATCACAAAGCTTGTACTCCCCTCATCTTTACCACTCATTTTTACAGGTTTACGCTTATCGCTTGGGGTTGGCTGGATGGTACTGATTGCAGCCGAAATGCTGGCTCAAAATCCAGGTCTGGGTAAATTCGTATGGGACGAGTTTCAAAACGGTAGTTCACATTCTCTCGGTAGGATTATGGTTGCGGTATTAACAATTGGCATAATCGGTTTTTTATTAGACCGTGTAATGTCTACGTTACAAACGCTCTTCACCTTTGATGTCAACCGTTAATTTCTCTACCCATTATTTAGCAGACTAAAAGAGAGTTATGTTATGCCAACACCTGCAACCCCAATACTCGACATTAAAAATGTGAGCAAATCTTACGGCAGCGGTAACAATGTCACTGAAGTACTCAAGGATATAAACTTAACAATGAACGATGGAGAGTTTGTCGCTATTGTTGGATTTTCTGGCAGCGGGAAAACCACATTAATATCGGCGATTGCTGGCTTGATAAAACCTGACAGCGGCACCCTCTTATTTAAAGGTGAGGGCATTGATGGTCCAGGGCCAGAGCGAGGCCTGGTATTTCAAAGCTATTCACGCATGCCTTGGTTAACGGTTTACTCAAATATTCAACTCGCTGTGGATCAAGTCTTTGGTAGCTGGTCAAAATCCAAGCGCCATGAACACATCATGTATTACATTGATATGGTGGGCTTATCGCATGCTGTTGATCGTCGGCCGGCCGAGCTTTCAGGCGGCATGCGCCAACGCGTGTCGGTTGCGCGCGCGCTGGCCATGAAACCAGAACTTATTTTACTCGACGAACCCCTGTCGGCACTGGACGCATTAACGCGAGCCAAGCTGCAAGATGAAATTGAAGACATTTCACAGAAAGAAAAGAAAACCATTATTCTCATTACCAACGACGTTGACGAAGCGATTTTATTGGCTGACCGCATTATTCCATTAACGCCCGACCCCTGCGCAACGTTTGGCCCAGAATTCAACGTTCATATTCCCAGGCCACGTGACCGTACCGCCATGAATCACGATGAGGAGTTTAAATCGCTGCGTAAAGATATTACACAGTATTTAATGAAAGTCGGCATGGAAAAAACGGCCGATGATGACAAAAAAGAATTACCAACATTACGCCCTAACACCGCAAGCCCAGAACTTCCCAACTCGCTGGCCGAAAATGCCGCCAAGGCTCACAATCCGGCACTGGACAAATATGTTGAGTTTTCTCAAGTCACCAAAATTTACCCCACATCAAAAGGTCCATTAACGGTTGTGGATGAATTCGACTTAAAAATGAAAAAGGGAGAATTCATTTCAATTATCGGTCACTCTGGTTGCGGTAAATCAACCGTGCTTTCAATGGTCGCTGGCTTAAATAGCATTAGCGGCGGCGGTATTATTCTTGATGGTAAAGAAGTAACTGACGCTGGACCGGATCGTGGGGTTGTATTCCAAGCGCCAAGCTTATTCCCATGGTTAAGTGCGAAAAAAAATGTTGCACTCGGTGTGGAAAAAGTTTATCCGCACGGCTCCAAAAAAGAGCGCAGTGAAATCATAGAATATTACTTATCACGCGTTGGCCTTGCTGATTCAATGAATAAAAAGGCATCTGAGCTATCTAACGGCATGAAACAACGTGTTGGCATAGCTCGTGCTTTTGCACTTTCGCCTAAGTTATTATTATTAGATGAACCTTTCGGCATGCTCGATTCATTAACACGTTGGGAATTACAAGAGGTGTTAATGGAAGTTTGGACGCGAACGCAAGTCACTGCCGTTTGTGTTACTCACGATGTTGACGAAGCTATTTTATTAGCCGACCGTGTTATTATGATGACCAACGGCCCCAATGCCAAAGTGGGCAAGATAATGGAAGTGAATTTGCCTCGCCCACGCACCCGCAAACAACTATTAGAGCACCCCGATTACTACGCTTACCGCGAAGAACTATTGACATTTTTAGAGGATTGCGAAAAAGAGCATCACAGTGAACCAAAAGCCCCGAGTAATCAGCCAAAAGATAAGGGA
>NZ_CEXWTU010000118.1:0-14676 GCF_982758155.1 Marinagarivorans sp.
TGACGCGACCCCTCTCTCTGCGACCTCGGCGGCTGCGGTGGCTGCGGCGGCTGCACTACCTTTGCCTGTGCTGCGCGGAGGGCTCTTCTTTCCGCCAGAACCAGCCCGGCCACCTCTCACACCGGCACCAACACCGGGGTCGGTAAAGCGGGCAGCGGCAATGCGTAGGGCATCGATTGAAATCAACGAGGAAACATCACTGAAGGCTAATAGGTCTGTTTGGAGGTTAGCCGTCACACCGTTAATAACCGAAATCTTGCCTCTATTTTTGTCGAATGCGGCAATATCAATCGATAAATGCGCTAACTCTGCTTCCTGTGCGGTGCGTTCAGCAATGGACACGGTAGCGTCGCTACAGCCATCACAAGCAATAACGACGACGAGTTTATTGGCGGGGTAATCAAGGCATGCCAAGTTGCGAATTTTGTCGGCAATAAAATCTTGTTCGTTGTAAGCCGGAATAACCAATGTGATCGAGGGTAATTCTTCATCCGTTAAGCGAATAGGCTTAGTGATTGAATTGTATTTTTGCAATACTCTTTTTAATAAAAGCGGATAAATAACGTGATGGTAAATAATTAAAATACCGGCGAATATAACACTCAAACTTAGAAAGAGACTCATGAGATTGCACCGCCTTTCAGGTTTAAGCAAAGCTCGGTGTAAGCGTGAGTCATAGTTTGTGCATTAGCGTTTTTACACACAAAGTCTCGTGGTGTTTCGGTATTATTACGTTCGAGTATTCGAACGAGTGTCATCGCTAATGCCACCGGTGCGCCGGGGATAACGAGGGCACCGGTTTTGGGGCATAAACTGTCTTTGCAGGCTCCAATTTTGGGGAGTACTGCCGCCACACCACAGGCTTGGGCTTCAAGGGGCGCAAGAGGCATACCTTCTTTAAATGATGATAAGCAAAAAACATTGAGCGCTTGGTAAAACGTTTTCATGTCATCTACATGCCCTAAAAAATGTACCCGATTACGGATGCCTAAATTAACACTTTGGTTTTTTAACGCTTGGAATTCGCTGCCTGTGCCGGCCAGGGCTAGGTGAATCTCCGGCGGTAAGTAGCGCATAGCATCGAGCAATACGGTTTGGCCTTTTTCGGGTTCCATTCTGCCGGCGCAACCAATAATTTTTGCGTTTAGGGGTAAGCGCAAGTGATTACGCGCATGCTTCATATTTCCCGGTTTAAATGTTTTGGTATCAATACCATTACCAATGACTTTAATATTTTTTAAGCCCATGCTGCTGGCTAGAGCATCGGCCACTGGGCGGCTATCGGCCACAATTTTAGGTCGCAGTAAGAAAACGGCTGTTTTTTCTAAAAAACGGCGCTTGCTGTTTTCGAGGTGCCAGGCATCATGCTCCGTATGAATCCAACGTTTTACGCCGGCTAAACGGGCAGCTGCGCCACCGTAGATTAACGGACCGATATGGTGTGTGTGAATGGCGTTGGCGTTTAGCTGCTTAAAAACTTTAGTCAGGCGGTAGATGGTTGCTAAATGCCAGCCTGGCGGTTTACCTAAAAAAATAAGTTGTTTAGAGAAAGGTTCTAGACGGGGCCACTGAGTAAGCATCGCTTTTTTATTACCTTCGAGGCTAACGATATAAGCCTTTACATTTTGTTCATGTAAACGAAGCATTTCTAACGCCATAACCTCAATGCCACCTGGCGAAAGACGTTGTACTACTTGGACGATGGTTTTCATTATTACTCTCCGATTTTAAGCGATTTTCGCTATAGGCGGGATACGACCAATAACGCTTAAATCACATAGATCTTCTAATTGATGACGATAACGAATCGTCGAGTTAGTCAGTTCTAATACCGTTGCAAGACCAATGCCTAAGGCAAGACCGGCCATCATTCCTATGATGATATAAACAACCGCAGGGAGATTAGAGGGTGCACTGGGAGTGAACGGCCGGTCGATAATTTTAATGCGCTTGCCTTGCTCAAACTGCCCGAGAGAGCCCATAACATCGGCCATTTCATTGCGCTCTAGCAGGTTTTCATACAGTTCTCTTTTGACTCGAAGGTCGCTTTGTAGCTTGTACATTTCGTCGCCGTGAAGGCTAAATTCTTTTAATTTTGATTCAATGTCGTCAATAGTCGCTTGGGTGTATTTAACTTCTTCAATCAGCATTTCCACCTTATTTTTCGCATTTTGCAAATTACTGAATTGCGAAATGAGAAGCGCTTGCTGAGGGTCGTCGGTATTTGGGGTTATGTTAACGGCCATATCCCACAGTTGATTGGTGTCGACGACGTTCTCTGTGCTTTTAATGACACTTTGTCGCTCGGACTCTAAGCGTTCCAAATTGCGAAGCAAGGCTTGAACCTGGCTGTGTTTATCGGTGTAACGTGAGCGCGCTAATGCTAATTCACCACGGATGGAGACAATGTTTTCTTCTATGCGGCCCACGACGGGATTGGTTGCGGATAGCAATTGATTAAAGCTACCGACACTGCGTTGTGATGCCGCCAAGGCGGATTCTTTTTCCGATAGGTGCTGTCTTAATTTATTCAACCGATCGATATTCATGCTGTGTAATTCAGGTAATGCACTGGCATGTTGTGATTTGAATTCGGCTAGGGCTGTTTCAGCTGTATTGAGCTCGATTTGTCGTGTACGCAGGTGCTCTTCTAAAAAACGCGATGAATCCACAATGGAAGAGCGCTCTGGGGCAAGTAGCTGTTCAATAAAATGACGACTCACACTTTCGAGTGTTTGTGCCATTAATGCTTTTTGATGGGATTTAACATCAATTCTAATTAAATCTTTACCGATGATTTGCATGTGTAAACGCGACGATAAATCGGCGATCACTTGGTCGCGTTGTGCATCATCACTGGTGTGGTCGATTAGCTTAAGGTCGGTAGCAACATTACCCAATATATGGCGGCTATGCAGTAGGGTAGTGAGGCCTTCTACCCGTTCTTTTAGCATTGCTGAAACGGCTAAATCTTCCAGAAATGGATTCATTTTGGCGGTTTCTTGTATCAACATACTGGTATGCGAGGTGTAGAGTTTGGTTTGTGTTAATGCCACAGCTGCGCCGAGTATCGGCATGAGTAATACCGGAATTGCAATAACATAGCGCCGACGCCAGCCTGCGCTTAATATTATAAATAATTGAATCGGAAAGTAGTTCATAGCGCGGCCAACCACTGTGAGACTGTTGCTGCTTTTTGTTGCCAGGCTTCTTGCGATACGGTTATTTGGCGATCAATATTTGCATTGAGGTTAGGGGTTAGTTGGCGATTGAGTGCTTGGGTAAATTCATTGGCTTGAGTGGCGATTTCAATATGTTCACTGTAACGGTGTACCGCTGGAAAGTCGGTACTAATCACGGGTGTACCGGTAGCGAGATATTCTTTCAGTTTAAGTGGGTTACACGCCAAAATTTGCGCATTTAATTTAAAGGGCAATAATGAAACCTGCCAATGCTGGCTGTAACTTGCGAGCTGCGTATGCGCTTTTGGGCCTAAAAAATAGCTGTTGGCGTGAGCTTTAAGCCGGCTAAGATCAACGTGTTCCTCGCCAATAAAAACAAAATTCCAATCGGCATTGGCTTGTATTACAGCATCGAGTAAATCTTGGTCCAACCATTCGGACAGGCTGCCGTAAAACCCTGCTGTAGGCTTACCGTTATTTGGCAGGTCTAATGCTTTACTGGTTTTTTGTGTAAATAAATCAAGATCGACCCCGTGGCTGAGGAGTTGTGTTTTATGGCTTGGAAATTTTTCGCACAAAGGCTCGCTGGCCGCAATAACTAATTTCGCTTGCTCAACAAGATCATTTTCGTGGTGGCTTATGGTGTCGTGGTCTACACCGTTTAAACCGGCAAAATCATCACCGCAGTAATAGACGGTAGGCATCGATGGTAGTTGATGTGTGAAATCATCCGCGGTGGGTAATGAGGCCCAAATAGCAGGGTTATTGAGTTCCATTTTTTGAATCATAGGTTTTATTTGACGAAGCAAAGCCTCGCCAGATATTTTTCGCGCTAAAGGCGAGCGTGGCGCTGGAATAGTGAGTGGATTCAATACTCTGAAATTCGGATTAACAGTTGTATCTTGTGGTGTTGTCTTTTTCAATAACGAGCGCGCAAAAGAAAGCCCTTTTTTCGCGGCACGCTGTATGTCGGATGTACTCAAGTGGGGTTGACGTAAGCCAATTGAATTGACCCATAAAATTTTTCGGTCGTGACTTAGGTGGCTCATTAGGTGTTGAGTGCTTGAGGGTAGGCCGCCCCAGTCTTCGCCAAATACAATAAGATCGCGGTGCATGATTTAACCCTCTATTTTACGAATGACGCGCGCGGGATTCCCCGCCGCAATAACACCAGCGGGAAGATCCTTAGTCACAACACTTCCGGTGCCTACGATGGTGCCTTGGCCAATGTGTACACCGGCTAAAACTTTTACCCCTGTGCCCAGCCAAACATCGTCGGCTAACACGATCTCTTGCGCTTGGTTATCGAGTTCGGGTTTATGTGCAGCACGGTCTTGTGCATTAATGGGGTGGCCTGGATAGCCGGCCAAAAAACACTGGCCTGCAATGCGCACGTTATTACCAATAATAATGCGAGTGCCTACGGCTACTGTGCATTGCCATCCAAGGTCAATATTGTTACCGATAATTAATTCTGGTTTAGCGCTAGCACTGCGGCCGGTTAGTGTGGTTTGACCACTAATACGGCAATCTTTACCCACCGATATGTTTAACGGGCCTGCAATCCAGGGCATGCCACCATAAAGATACAAGCCTTTATCGGTAACCGTGCAACGGCTCTTAAATAAAGGCGTCCACCAGAGCACACGTGTTAGTGTTGATAAGCTATTTTGGGTGAACTGCCAAAAGTAATAAATGGGTTTCCATATTAATTTTGGAGCCGGCACTTCGACTTTTTGCATGGCTTTAATGCCGTAGAAAAGTGTCCGTGCTGTAGGGTGCTGGCTCGATTTTATCCATTGGCGCAGCGTTTGATTTGAGGTGAATCGCGATATCAACATGTGTATTACTCCACGGTAACCGACTTGGCGAGGTTGCGAGGTTGGTCCACATCATTACCGCGCAGTAGGGCGCATTGGTATGCGAGTAATTGCAGGGGAATCACATATAGCATGGGTTGTAGCCACTGATGGACATTAGGAAGCGCAAGCCCACCCACAATATATTCGCGACTTTCTTCTAGGCCTTTAGCATCACTGATTAAAATAATGCGGCCACCGCGAGAGGCAACTTCCCGAAGGTTAGATAAGTTTTTGCTGTAGAGCTGATCGGGTGGAATAATCATGATGACAGGCATGTTTTCATCAACGAGGGCGAGTGGCCCGTGTTTTAATTCACCTGCGGCATACGCCTCTGCATGAATGTAACTAATTTCTTTTAATTTTAAAGCGCCTTCTTCAGCTAGGGCGGTGGCAAAGCCTCGGCCTAAAAAGAGTGCACTTTTAGCATCGACAAGGTGGTGGGCAAGGTCGCGAATATCGTCATCGCAGGCCAATACGTTTTTTAATTGTTGATCGAAGGTGTTAAGCGCTTCGAAAATGTCTTGTTCAATCTTGGCCGTTAAACGGTTGTTATCCTTTGCCATTGCAAGGGCTAGCATCAGTAAGCTGGTGATTTGAGCCATAAAGGCCTTAGTTGAGGCAACGCCGATTTCGGGGCCCGCTAATATAGGCAGTACCCAGTCGGCCTCGTGAGCCATGGTGCTATTAATCACATTTACCATGGCAATACAGGTTTGCCCTTGTTGTTTTGCGTATTCCATTGCCGCCAAGGTATCGGCTGTTTCACCAGATTGGGAAATAAATAATGCTGCGCTATTGGCATCCACTGGCGCGTTACGGTAGCGATATTCAGAGGCAATATCGAGATCAACGGGTACACCGGCTATTTGTTCTATCCAATATTTTGCGGTTAAACCTGCAAAGTAAGAGGTGCCGCAGGCAACGATGGTTAAACGTGAAAAATTGCGCAGTGGTGGTGTGATGTTCGGTAGTTGAACGTGTCCCGCGTTACTATCAAAATAGTGTCTCCAGCAGCGCCTAAAAACATCGGGCTGTTCATGAATTTCTTTCAGCATGTAATGTTGGAAGCCTTTTTTACTGGCGGCATTGTTTTGTTGCTCTAGGGTCTGGAATTCCACATTCAACTTAAGACCTTGCGCATCCAGTAATTCTAAATGTGTGGTTTGAATACACGCGATGGCGCCATCATTAAGGTGTAAGACTTGCTGTGCTTGATGGCTTAAAGCATTTTCATCAGAAGATACAAAATAGCCCGTATCGCCTTTGCCAATAATCAATGGGCTGCCTTTTCGCGCGGCAAAAAGGGTATCTGGATGGTCTTTAAAAAGGACCACTAAACCGTAACTTCCTTCAATTTGATCTAAGGCTTTTTGTAAGGCGGCTTTACAACCCATACCTTGTTGATAGAAAAAGGTAATAAGGTGGGCGATACTTTCACTGTCTGTTTCGGATTCGAAAACGTAGCCTTGTGCTTCGAGCTTTGCGCGTAAAGCATTGCAATTTTCAACAATACCATTGTGCGCTACGGCCACATCGTTAGTCATATGCGGGTGTGCGTTGCGCTCGGTAGGAAGCCCGTGAGTCGCCCAGCGCGTGTGAGCAATACCAATAAAACCATCAACGGGTTCTTGCTCGAGTTGTAAGCTAAGGTTTTCAAGCTTCCCTTGCGCACGCTGTCTAACAAGCCCGTTCTGATTAATAACAGCGATTCCCGCTGAGTCGTAACCACGGTAAGACAGAAGGGCAAGGCCAGAGAGTAAACTGGGTGTAACAGGCTGGGTATTGATCGTGGCAAATATTCCGCACATAGCGTTCTCCAAGGGACGTTTAATAGTGTTACTAAACGTATTGCAGTGTGCGTGCCACCCAGGAAATGCTATTAAAAACAGAAGGTTGTAGTTGTTTTAGATGTTGTTCTGCTTATGGTTTTGCAATATGCGAATCTATTTGGGAGCTGCTCGCATTTTGCGTGATGTTTATACTCACCCAATGGCTGAGCGCGACAATTTGACCGGCTAAAAGATAGATGGGCCAAGTGAACCCTTGTGTTAAAAATGTGCCTGCGACAATAGTGCCCGCCAGCCCCGCTAATAGTGCCTCTGCACTACCACGCATCACTTGTGCTTGCAGTGGATTTTGCCAGTGACGGTGCTGAGCAATGGCAGCCTGACTTTTTAAGGTGGAACGTATTAACGTGACTATTAAGGTAATAAAAACCGCTAGCCCTAAAAAACCTGTTTCAGCTAACACGCCAAACCAAGTACTGTGAACGGCGTGATTTAAGCCGTCCCAATGGCTGCTATAAAAATAATAATTGGAATAAAAATTATCGATTCCAACGCCCGTTAAGGGATTATCAACTGCCATTTTTGCGGCTGCTTCCCATGCATATAAACGCCCCTGTGCGGAGGCGTCCATGCCTTCTTCGGCGGCGCCGCCAGACTTTCGATCGCTGACACCGGCAGCAACAAAAAGGATTAAAGCAAAAACACCTCCCACCGAAAACAGCAGCACCTTAGATTGGACGCGGCGATACGCGAAAATGCCACACACCGCCATAATCCCCAACAAGCCGCCTCGGCTTTGTGTGGCCAGTACCGCCATAAATAATAAGGGCACGGCAATAAGCCCAAACAGCCGGTGTATTCGCGGAAGATCCTTACCGAGCAGTAAGCAGATGGCAAACGCCATTGGGTACATCAATACCAAGGCGAGATCGTTTGGGTCGCCCAGCACCGAACCGAATTCGCGGCCTATGGTAACGCGTGAGCCTTCTACCAAGCCCACGCCCGATAGGCTATTGGATATCGCGACCCCAGCCACTAAGGCGCCAAAGGCGACCGTGAGAAACGAAGATTTAGCGAACTCGTGGTGACTGCGCGTGAGCCAAGCAATCGCAAACATCATAATAATAATTTTCCAATACACCGCTTTAAAATAGGTAATGGCTACGCCACGGTTACTGGCCATAATTACGCCTATAAAAACAAGGCCAAAAAATAACACGGCAACCGTAAGTTCTGGACGCCAATACAGAGTGATTTTTTTACTGATAGCAACATGCCAGAACAGTGAGAATAAGGCCGCAAGTGACAGCATTAAGGGAATTTTGAGGGAATATAATTGCGGTAAAACTTCGTGAATACGAAAAAAAGAAAATATGATGAATAGGATAACCATTAGGTACGTATTCCCCAGAACAAAAACAATGGCTATGGGCAACGCACACAGAATAACCAGTAATGCTGGGTGGGGTAGAAGAGGCCATAACCCCCCGAGCAGCAAGCAAACCGCCAACATGACGGCTTTGTGTTTACCACTAACTGGGTTGTTCATTCGGTGTACCTCTTAGATGGCTATATAACCAAAGCCATAGTCGCTGCGAATGTTCACGAAAAAGGGTAATAACAACCAGACTGTATAGGGCTAACCCTGCTACCGCTTGGCCTAAAAGCTGTTGCAAGGATTGAACCGTTTGATGATTTTGCCAATAAACTAAAGCGATAATAAGAGTTAACAGTAGGGCAATACGACCCACCGGTAAATTAAGGTCCACTTTGCGTTGACCAATACAATAAAACAAACCGAGGCGCGTTAATTGAGCAAGGAAAAGCCCAATAAGTATGCCTTGGGCGGCTAGTGGTGATACCAGTATTAACATGCTAACGACACCAACAGCTGTTGCTATTAAGTTTATATAAAGTTGTTGGTGAGTTCGCTCGCCCACAAAGCAACCTATGTTGACGTACTCGGCAAGCTCTTTACAGCAGGCCCAGGCAATACACAGGGGGAGTAGTGTGATGGCAGCGGCATAACTGGTGGGTAAAAAAGAGTGGATAAATAACGCGGCACTAAGACCGACACCCAAAGCAATAAAAAGGCATAGATGTATGCCAACGCTGGCCCACCGGTGGGATTGCGCAAGGCCGTTTGCCCCGTTTAGAATCTCGAAGCGTTTGGGCATAAACCACATGCCAAAAGGTTGTAATGCGAGTGTAACTAAGAGTGCAAATTTTGCGGCGATGGCGTAGTGGGCGAGTGTTTCTAGAGAGGTTTCTTGTGCTAACAGCCAGCGGTCTAGGCCGCTTAGGAAAAAGGCTAACAAACCGCTGCCGACTAAGGGCATACCGTATTTTAAAAAGGGAAGGTAGTCCTGTTTCGCCAAAACAAATGTAAGGCTTTTTGAATTTTGTGCGTAGAGTAATATTGCGGTTAATGTCGCGGCGATAAAGCTGGCTTCAAAAACGCCTGCGATACCACGCCCGGCGTTGAGAAAAAAGATCAGTAATACGGCTTGTAATGCCGCGCGTAAAACAGAAGCAAGACAAAAAGCGATACTACGATTGTTCATGCGAAGCCAGCCTAAGGGCACGCTAATCAGGGTTTCTAAAGCCAGCATCATCCCTATTACACAGAAAACCCAGGGTAACAAAGCGAAATTTGTAATGAGTAAGCTCGTGATAAAGACCACCGAGCCAATCATTAAACATAAACTATAAATGAGTGAGGCGATTTTTTTGCGTTGATCGTAATCTTTTGTTTGGCCGCAAAACCGGTACAGGGCATGTTCTAGCCCAAGGCTAATAACGACACTACCCAAAATGGCATAGGTGGTGAACAGCTCTAATTCACCAAATTGCGCAGGACTTAAAGTGTTGGCCACAAACGGCAGCATGACAAAAGAAATACCGCGCATTGTGAGCACGCTAAGTGCATAGAGCAAGGTGCTGGCTAATGGCGAAGCTAATAATTTAAGCATCTTAGGCACTTTTTGGCAGTGGGTGGATAAGGTTGTGGATACGCTGTGCGATGGCCCGATATTGCGTTGATGCATGGTAGCGCTCGGCAATAATTTGGCCTCTAGCGGCAATTGTTTGTGCATAGGCCATATTGTTAGTTAAATCACGGAGGACTTGAGTCAGATCTTCACTATCATTGGGGCGGTACTTAATACAGTTGATATTGTGCTCTAGCTGTTGATCCCAATAGGCGCCGTCGCTGGGGATAACCACACATAAACCGGCAGCGAGAGCTTCTAAAATAGAAAGCCCAAAAGGTTCGTTCTGGCTAGTAGAGACAAAAATATTACACTCGGCACGCAGTAAATTAAGGTGTGTTGGATTTTCGTAGACCGCTCTGTTTTCGTACGCGGTAGGCAACCTACACATGGCTTGCTGTGTTCCCGTTGGTTGGATGTAACAAATGACGGTTTTTGTTGTGGGTTTTTCACGTCGAAGTGCAATTTCGGCGCTTAAAAATAAATCGAGACCTTTCCATTTAAGTAAGGAGGCGGCCCAGAATATGGATGGGTTTACAAAACGGTTACGACTTTTTGCCGGCCATGCGGCGTCGGGAATACCATTGAGCATAGGCATGAATTTAAATTCACGCGCTGCGTGATCGCCGACAAAAATCGGTTTTACGGTTGCTAATTCACTTTGTAAGCAGGCTACTAACTGTGCTCGAGAAAAGTTTTTGCGAATGGTGCGGGAATTAGCAACAGGCCCATGCACTAATTGAAACGCATCATTGCCGAGAATTTTAGCGCTCCAATAAACCGACAAATCTACGCCTGGCCCCGAAATGCCCACCAATGCCGATGCCTTTTTTCGCAGCCAAAGGCGTAAGATAATTTGTAAACTAAGGAGTGCGTGTTTTAGAAATATGGGATGCCTTGTTCTGCGCTTTCGAGACTTTTAAATTCGTAAAGCGGGTGCGTGATGTAAGGTGTGCTAGCCCAAAATTCGGCATTACGCGTATACACCTCAATTTTCACATCACTGCTTTCGAGTTGTTCAAGCAGCGCCGCGCTGGCCACCTTGGAGCCTCCCCGAAAAGGAATAGGATCGATCACGGCTAGCCATTTAATTTTTGATTTGTTCATTGATTTATTCTTTGAGCTATTCATTACTGCGCCCTCATTCGAGAGAATATTTTGTGTGCAACTGACATCATTACGCGGCATAAAACATGTAACTCAATCCATGCTTGATTATGGAAAACGGTTTTTCGATATTGTGTTATTAGCTGCTCATAGGCATCACAGAGTTTTTGTGCATTGGCGAGGCTATCAAACGAGTGGAGTACCCTTTGATAAAGCGCCTGGGACAGCTGGTTTTGTAGCGCGGTTGATGCGACCAATTGGTTTATTGCTTGAGCGAGTGCTTCTGGGTTATTCGGTGAAACGAGCATACCTGCGCGGCCGTGGTCCAAAACTTCTGGAATACCGCCAACATCGGGAGCAATTACGGGCAGTTGAGCAAGACCGGCTTCAGCCAGAACAAGGCCAAAGGCTTCTTCGCGTGCGCCGGATACAAATGCCGTATGGCCAGCGCGAAGTAATTGATGAACGTCTTGGCGCTCGCCTAAAAAATGAACGCGATCAGACACGTTTAACTGCTGGCTAAGTTGCTGCAATGTGCTTAGCTCGGGACCCCCGCCCACAATAATGAGGTGAACCTGTTTACCGGTGAGTACTTGAGCGTGAATCAGTAAATCGAATCCTTTGCGCTCAATTAATGACCCTACGCTTATAAGTGTGGTTGCGTTTTCGCTGATACCGAGTTTTGTTTTAAGCGTTTTTTCTGTTTCTGTTGCTGTTGTTATTGTTATTGTTGTTGGAGCGATATCTTTATTTAGTTGGATACCATTATGGATAACTTGGGTTTTGCTGCGAGTGTCGGGTTGTGCGAGAAATGGTTCTATTACCGCGCGGCTAACGCCCACCAAAGCATCGGCTTCGTTCAATAGTAAACTGATGCGGTCGCGAAATTGGTAAGGCGAATGCAATTGGCATAATACAGGCACGCCGATTTTTTTCGCCGCGGGGATTACCCATTGATTGGGAGCGCCGTTATTGGTGTGGACAATATTGATTTTATTTTCTGTGATAATACGTGTGGCTTCACGTGTTAATTGGCCATAATTCCAAAGGTCAAATTTAGGGGCTTGCCAGCCCGCCAGTAGTGTAAAACGTGAACGAATCACTTTAACGCCAAGCGGTTCTAGAGCATCGGCTAATGCCTTTGCGTTGCACCAGATTATTGGGGTCCAGTTTTTCTGGGTTAAGCGGCGTACTAGTTCTAACAGGCAAACTTCACTGCCGCGAATCCACTCTTCACCATAATGCACAATCAATATACGTCGATTCTCTACCTGCAAATTTTGGGATGCGTGTTGGTATAGATTAATATATTGAGGCAGTACGGCTTGGGTCGAGTAGTGTTGTTGTACCCGTAGAGTAGCGTTTTGGCGAATGTATTTTAGGGTGGCTGGTTGAGCCTGAGTGGCGACATGCAAGGTGTGATGCAGGCTGTCCATATCGCCTTCATCCATTAAATATCCATTAATGTCATGTGTGATGAGTTTACTCATATCGCCCACGGCAAAGCTAATAACGATAATACCCCGAGCCATGGCTTCAAGGGCAACTAGTGGAAGACCTTCGTAGCGAGAACAAATAATTAAAAAGCCAATGTCTTGCCAATGGTCTTCCATATTCACCCGGCCGTGAAACTGACAATTGCGAGTGGCTTGCTGTTCAAGGGGAGCCCGAAGGGGGCCATCGCCATAAACGCTAAAGGCTAAATGCGTATGCTTTTTGGCGAGCGCGATAAATCGATCGGGGCCTTTTTCTTCCGAGAGCCGGCCTACAAAAGCAATTTTTTGTCCTTGGCTAATCGAGAGCTTCTGGGTATTAACAAAATTGTTGAATACCGTACTTTTCACCGGTAAACGGGCACTAATCGCATCGCTTACGGCGAGATTCGCGGTATTTAAAAAAGCCGTTTGGCGATCTATGGCGGCGTAGACCGCGAGTTTACCGGTGCAGGTTTCACCGGCATGGTGCGTGTGTATGCTGGGTATCTTGAGCAAGCTACAGGCTAATCGCCCCAATATACCGGCCTTGTAACCGTGGCTATGGAGCAAAGCGGGCCGTGTTTTAGTTAGCAGTGCTAAGAGGCTAATGCCCCCCCAGCGCAGAAAAATAACAGGGATGCTTTGCTCTTTAAGCGCGTTAACGAGCGGGTGTGGGCCATAGTCCTTAAAGAACACGACTTTTACCTGTAGCCCATTAGCCGCTAAACCAGAGGCGAGCTGTAAAAGGTGAGTCTCAATCCCTCCGAAGGTAGAGCTGTCGACAAACAATAATATATCGCGAGATGGTTTCATAATGGGCTCTGGATTGGTTTGTTACTGATGAAAGTGCAAGACCAGTGCCGGCGATTGTTTTTTGTGTAAGTTGTTGTTTTTTATGATTATATTTTATTTCTATTAGGTGCTGATTTTTCTGTTTGCAAATTGCGTATGGTCTATTCGCATAATGCAAACTGAAATGAAAATTGTGCCTTTATCTGCACGGCCCATGGTGTTTATTGAGGCGTTGCGGTGTACCGCCTCTCCCCTTAAATCTCACAGGTTACTAGTGATAGTATTGTGTGCTTGTTATTATGTTTTTTTAACAGCAGTCCGAATGACATTAAGTACGCTGTTGGTAAAGTAAATCTATCTCTGGACTGAATCATGAAGAAAACAGAATTAATCACTCCTTTTGGAGCGAAGGCAACGATTTACCATCAGGGTGCGCATATCACCTCGTGGATACCGAGTGAAGCATTGGGCGAGCAGATGTTTGTCGCGCAGCAAAGCGAATTTTCGGCAGGCAAGGTCATTCGCGGTGGAGTGCCGGTATGTTTCCCGCAATTTGCAGCGTTTGGCCCAGGCGCTAAACATGGTTTTGCGCGCAACATGGACTGGCAGGTAAAGATCATCAGCGATGACCATACGCGAGTGGTTTTTAGTTTGGTTGATAATGCGCAAACGCGTGATCTGTGGCCACATGAGTTCGAGTTATTACTGACGGTTACGCTGGAGCCCTCTAAATTAGTTATGGCATTAACGGTCAATAATACGGGAGACAGCGCCTTCGATTTTAGCGGCGCTTTGCATACGTATTTTGCTGTGTCGCAATACACGAATGTGCAGGTGAGTGATTTTAGTGGCATCACTTACTGGGATAACGGTACTGACTTAAGTGTTAGGGAAAAAGCCAAAGACGGTGTGCTATCGCTGGATGGTGCTTTGGATCGCGTTTATTTTGATGCTCCGAATACCTTGATACTCGATGATGGCACCTTAATAAAAGAAATCTCTAAGCAAGGTTTTACCGACGTTGTTGTTTGGAATCCTGGCCCAGAAGGCGCTAAGGGTTTAAAAGATATGGGCGATGACGAATTTCATTCTATGTTGTGCATAGAAGCGGCAATTGTCGATAAGCCTATTCAGCTGGCTGCGGGTGAATTTTGGTCCGGCATTCAAGCGGTTGAAGTCAGCGAGAAAAAATAAACGTGCGATTAAATATTGGCGCCCTGTATTCTTTTTTAAGTTTTTGGCTTGGTAACTCCTGCCGTACATGAATTAGGGGCGGGGCAATTCATAAGCCCCTAAATCCTTTAGGGGCGAGGCTTTGCGAATCCTTATCGTACTGACCAGGGGTTAACAGAGTGCCTGTCCCCAGAAATGCGCTATTTTACGTGTCGTTGCGTCCGTGTAGTACGCGAATAATTTCTACGGTATCTTCTGGCAAGAGTAGAGTGACTGTCCCTGTAGGTTGGGGTCAGGGAGGGTCGAAA
>NZ_CEXWTU010000119.1:0-14540 GCF_982758155.1 Marinagarivorans sp.
CATAAACCAGCTGAGGCTTTGTAGTCGTTGTTTATAGCTTTCAGCACAAATGCTCACGGCATCACGTTCGGCTGGAGTGAGCGGGTCGCCTTTAAGGTACCGTTGCACAATCGGTGCGCCTTTGAACAAACAACTCCAGCGCCTAAGCCCCTCGTCAGTATCCCACTGCGTGGCTTCTTTGGGGCTTAGCTTGATGACGAGATGGAGTACAGAATAGGCGCAGATTTCGATGGCGAATATCGAGCTTAAGAGGCGAATGCGTTGTTCGATCCAGTCACGCCGGTGCTCGTAGTTTTTATCGTTTACCTTGTCAAAACCACACAAAAAACTCCGCCGAACACAACGACTTGTAATATTGTAGAAAGGCGTATCGTCTATTGATACCAATTGGCTACGCGGTTGAGTCATGGTTGCTTATCCAGTGCATTATGGTTTAACGCTAGATAATGTTGGCTGAAGAGTCAAATAGCGGATAGTTTTAGGTTTGGCGTTTTTTACGCCTTTCGTCGCCATTTGACGAGTGCCTGTCCTCGTTTATCTTTTATCTTCGAGTACGGTTTGCTGTTTAATGCCTTCGGCTAAATCAAAGGCTGGGTTAATACGCTGACGTGCAAGGATGCACTAATGCTGCGATGGCAGGATGCCATAGAGCAGCCTTTAATACTGGTGAAATCTGAGGCTTCTGGCGTATCAGCCATACAAGCTCGAACAGGGTTGAGGTCGACATACGCCATGGCACTCAAAACAGCCTCATCGGTAAGCAGTGCTTGGGATTTGAAGCGGCTCTCCCAGAAGTGGCCTGTACAGTTATCTTCTTTATTCGCTTGCCTGGCGATAGGTTCGCTCAAACATTTCATAAACCAGCTGAGGCTTTGTAGTCGTTGTTTATAGCTTTCGGCACAAATGCTCACGGCATCACGTTCGACAGGAGTGAGCGGGTCGCCTTTAAGGTACCGTTGCACAATCGGTGCGCCTTTGAATAAGGTGCACCAGCGGTCTACCGCTTCGTCGATATTCCATTGTGTTGCTTCATCTGGGTTGAGCTTGATGACGAGGTGTAGGTGATTATGCATCACAGAATAGGCGCAGATTTCGATGGCGAATATTGAGCTTAAGAGTCGAATTCGCTGTTCTATCCAATCACGCCGGTGTTCGTAGCTTTTACGGTTAACCTTATCAAAGCCACATAAAAAGCTCCGCCTAACGCAGCGGCTTGTAATGTTGTAAAAAGGAGTATCGTCTATTGATACCAATTGGCTACGTGGTTGAGTCATGGTTACTTATCCAGTGATTTATAATTGAACACTAGATAATGTTGGCTGAAGAGTCAAATAGCGGATAGTTTTAGGTTTGGCGTTCTTTATGCCTTTCGTCGCCATTTGACGAGTGCCTGTCCTCGTTTATCGATCAGGTCATTCGTATTAATAATTTGGTGGGGTTGCTGGTGGTGGGCGCATTTTATGATGTCGTGCGCGTGGGCTATTAAGTGAATACGTTAAGGTGATGTTTGTTTTAACGATCATGGTACTTATATGGTTTACGCAATACTAATTATGAGGGAGTACTCTATTGTGCGATATATTTTGTCGTTAGGCAGGTTAGCTTTTACCGCCTTGGTGTTATTTTGTGTTGGCTGTGATGGCGCTCTAGATTCTAGCGCCCAATCTTCACTGAGAGGTGATGATTCAGTAAAAATTAACTTTATCGATAGCTCGCTCGCAGATCTGAGCGCCATTAATTACGCAGATGTTGACCAAGATGGGGATGTTGATATCGTTGCCGCAAGTATCAAGGGCGATATCTATTGGTATCAAAATAATCACGATGAGGGTTTTGAAGAGTCTTTAGTGGCTACGGATCTATATAAATCTTACGATATTGATATTGTGGATTTTAATCAAGATGGGCACTTAGATATTGTTACTTTTGATGCCGATACCAATATTGTTTTACTCAAAGGTGCTTGGGTGACGAGTGGTGATGAGCTTTTTGAAAAGGTTGTGATCAAGGCTGCAGGTATTGGCTGTTTTCTTTTTTGCGAGTTAGAGGTAGCAGACTTTAACAACGACAGTATTTTAGACATACTTTATTGTGGCGGAAATGATTGTCTGTTGATGACTTTTACTGATATGGATGGCAATGCATACAATGAGTATGATTTAGGCGGTGTTTCGTACCCGACAAACTTACATGCTGCTGATATCAATGGTGATGGCTGGATCGACTTTACTTATACTGCTTTCTCGATGCAACGCATACAAATTGTAATGAATTCGGGTAAGGATAATAAGTTTAACCAAGGTTATTTTTGGGTGGATCATGCTTATGGCGCTGCAGCGATTCAAGATGTTAATCAAGATGGAGTGGTGGATGTTGTTGGCACACCCTTGATTCATCTTGGCGTTAATTTCGATGATTATTTGAGGGTTGATTCTTCGAAGGTTGATTATGACGCTTTACGCTTCGGGTACCCGCGGGATACAAAGGTAGTTCCTGTAAACTATAGCGCAAGTAGTTTTCTCGTTGCTGATTTAGATTTAGATGGTGATAATGATATTGTTAGCACGAATAATTCTGGGGCGTATTACTTTTTTGAAAATGGGGATGGCAGCGGCGAAGATTCACGGCTGAATTTTAGTTTTGACCCTCGTGGCGCTAAGGGGTTGTTAAAGGTTCCGCGTACCGACGGGCTTTCGCCTTCTAGGCCAATACGAATAGTGGATGTTGATGGGGACGGTAGCTTAGATATTATTGTTAATCAGTTGGTTGCCGGGCAGATAATGTGGGCGAATATTCACGCGCTCGCGAATAATCCCTATGTACTCGAAGATTAATGGTGTCGAAATCAAGCATAGAGGCCAATCGGTTAAGTAACTGTTTTGGCTGAATAACGCCCCCACTAAAACCTTTATTCTGTCTCAAGCGCGCCTATATCCGGTGCGTTCCCGTTAAAATTCCGGCCCTCGTTAGAGCCAACATCAATAAGCGGGCTATTGGGTTTCAGGCGGAATAAACCGGTGTTAGGCAGGCTGCCGTCTGGGTTACGGGTGACTGTGGCTTTGGATAAATCCAAGCTAATAAAGTCGTTTGAGCTTACGCTTAGGCCGCTATCCCAGGTGTTGTTTTTAGCGTTTGCAGTGCCAAGGTCTTGGCCGGCACCCAGCGAAATGTTATTGCGCAAATAGTGCTTGTCGCCAGTGTCGATGGTGTTGCCCAGGCCGTAGTTGGTGCCGTTTTGGTAAGCGGTATTGTTAATTACCGTTAGTGCATCGGCGTTATTGTTTTGGTCGAACCCTTTTTGTGGATTACCAAAGGCAATAGAGTTGTAGATTTCATTTTTAGCTTGGGCGCGATTACCGCCCAGTTTAAAACCGTTGCCGTTGCCCGAAAAATTACCGTATTGCCATACATCTACGCCGTTGCGAAAAGCCCAGCTGTCCTCGATTATGACCACTTCGGGGCTATCGTATAAATCGAAACCGTCGTCGGAATTTTCCCATGCGCGGCAGCCTTTAAAGGTATTGCCCGGTCCTTGGGTTTGCTTTGGTCCAAAACCATCGGCCATGCTGCCGTCTTTTTTGGGGTCGTAGTTACGGTAAGCATCAGAATTAATCACGGTGGTATAAGAGCCACCTTTATTAATTTCAAAGCCCGTGTTGCGGTTGTTGTGGAAGGCGCTATTTTCAAAGGTATTGTGTGCCCCTTTAACGTAAACGCCTTGGTAGCCTGCACGAGTCACTTCGATACCTTTGAAGAACCAATAGCTGCCGGATAAATCAAAGCCAAACGAGTCTTGTACCCAGGCTTGTTCGGGGAAAGAAAAATCAAATACGGCCCGGCCGCAATTTGCTGCAACGACTTTAATGGGCTTATTACTCGTTCCCGACTTCGACAATACCAGGGTATTTTTGGTATTGGCTTTGTATGGAATAGTGTAAGTGCCGGGCTTCATTAAGATCATTTCACCGGCTTTAACCGCCGAAAGTGCTGTACTAATATTCATCGCGGAATCAAAGCTAGTGCCATTACCTGATGCGTTAGGCGCTACATAATAAATGGTGTCGGCTGAGGTACCGCTGGTTTCATCGCAGTTGTTTGTTGGCGGAACGCTAGATGTTGAGCTGGAGGTGGCTTCTGATTGCGCGCTCGATGTTGTTAGGCCCCCACAAGTACCGCTGGTAACAGCTGCGCCGGATATTTTAATGTAATCGATATTGGCAAGGCCATCGTCACTGCTAGCGGTGAGTGTTAGTGTGTTAGTGCCTTGAATTAAATCAACGGTGAGGGTTTCGGTTGCCCAAGAAGTCCATGTTGTTGTCGAGGATAATTCGACATTATAGGTACCGCTTACTCCTTCATTAATCATCAGCTCGCCACTGCGGCTGGTTATTCCGCCGTTTGCAAAGCGAATTTCCACGGTATATGTCGCGCTGGTAGACGCTTCGACTTGCCATGTGATTTGGGTGTTCTTGGCATTGTCTGTATTGGCATAACCACTACCGGAAAAGCCTGAATTCTCCGATTCGTTCTCAACGCCGTCTATTTGGCAAAAACCAGCCTGCGTTTCTTGAAGGGTAAGGCTTAATGCGGCGCTGCTTGAACTCACTGAAGTAGAGCTTGAATTGATTGCCGGCGTGCTGCTGTTTTGTGGCGAGCTACTCGCTGTACTTACATCGCTACTGGGCGCAGTACTGCTGGATAGAGAGCTAACAGGAGTGCTAGAGGGGGTGCTTAATGAGCTTGAGCCGTCAGGGGCACCGGTACACCCGCACAATAAAAGTAAGTAGATAGGGGCGTAAAGCATTGGTTTCATGGCATTCTCAGTAAAAGCAGCGTGTTAGGGACGAGGCAGTAATACTTTATCCAATAATACTGGTTTCCTGCTTCCTCAGCTGCGTTGCTCGAAGCGTTACAGGCCCAGGCATGCGCCTCTTCGAGCGCCTTGCTGAAAAAACAGGACCCTGCGTCTAATTTGGACAAGCTATTATTGCCTCGCCCCTTAGCTGCTGATTATAAGATGCTCCTCCCAATTGGTCTGCCAATGGCGTCACGGTTATTGCTATTGGTAAGGCCGATTTCGCCTATCTCCTTAGCTTCTTGCCTTTAGTCTAGCTTTGCCCTTGGTGTTTATATCGTAATACTGTGAGGATTCAGGGTGTCTTCAGTCAGTGCGGTGGGAATCCACCCGAGTTTAACGGGGGTGTCGTAAAGGCGGCCGGCGGCTGTTCTGCGCCAAAAATGCCGCAGTCCTGGCGCTAGCATTCTAACGACGGGTAACTGGGTGTCTTTTTGGGTAAGGTCAAACGCGATGAGCTCTATGCTTTGCTCGGCTAAATTACCGATGAGTGTGAGTACGGCCTCTTCAAGTATTTCAATCTTATTGGGGTAAGCAGTTTTGAAGTCGATAGCCGATGCTTGGTTGGTGTTTAAGTGTGGGTGCTCGTCAATAGTTTGTGTATCTATCCAAGCATAAAGTGATTGGTCGCTGTTGCTGGAGCGCTGGGTGAGCGCAACAGGAAGCAGTTGATTTAATTCAATAACGCAGCGCTCTATGGCTATTGCTGGGTCTACGTGGCAACCAAAGGCATACAGGATTTCTTTTCGCGTTTTTTTGTTGTAGCTCACAGCCACAAAACAAGGCGTTGCTAAATCTGTTGTGATGTCCAAAATGTGAATCGCGCGATTTAAATCATCGTAATAGTCGCGTACACGTTGAAGGTATTCATTACCAATGGAATCAATATCTATATGGGGGCGAAGGCAGCGGTTATACCACCAAATAGCTGCGGCATCGCGCTCTATTAGTTCGAGTGTGCCTTGTAATATCGCTTCTAAATGGGTATTACCTGCCGCGCAGCCGTTTGAATCGGGGTAAGCGTAAAATGTGTTTTCGTCTTTATTGGAATATTGTGCGTAAGCAATTTCGCTTAAAATAAAACAGGGTTTATCTCGGGTTAACGAGTAAGCCTTGCTCCAATCGTGTGTTGCATTTTCATCAAATAAGGCTGGTATTAGTTGGTGAAAAGAATTCGCTGCGGTATTCGCCGTATCTCGGTTTTTATATTGTGTCGGGCTAAAATTTAAACAGCTGTACGGATGAATAAAGGTATTGCTTGTAGGGTTATAAGGTGCCGACATTTCAGCAGGCTGGCCTTGATGAACCATAGAGTAGCGTTCAACACCTTCACAAAGTGCTCCCACCTGGGCTTGCAATGCGGTTTTACCTTTGCCGCCACTGGACGATCGTAAATGGTTGTTTAACCAAAAGCGGCTAGTGCTCGAAAAAGCTAAATTACGGCCCGAGGAATAATTACACACTAGCTCGTTTTCTAAGCTGCGGTAAGGTTCTAACTTCGAAATAATACCGGCAATGGGATGCACGAGCGGGGTTAGGCTTTTGAGCGTGTCTTCCAGTGTGCGAACTCTAAACCCCTGTGTTTTTGTTGTTCTTAGGGTAGCTATGTTGTTTAGCATAGCTGGTATGGCTGGCTGTAGGGCATTGCATTTTTTACAGCTACCAAGGGGCTGTACTTCAAAAGGTAAAGCATCGCCGGTTGTTAAATCGATATCCCAAAATAAATGCGCATCTAATTGGCCTTCATATTTTTGTAACAGTTTTTGTATGGCCGGTACTGGTAACTGCGGCGAAGGGTTGCGGTTAATAAACTCGACATCTTCTTTGTGTTCGGCCACAAATTTTAACAGCGGGCGGTGCGATAATAGCCGAGAATTAATGCATGCTTGGCATATCTGCGTGTTAGGTGCAATGAGGATGCGGTTGTCTGACCCATTGATGGGGGTGGTATTCTCATCGGCACCCTTTAAAACGCAGTACTCAAAGAAAGTGGTCGATGGCGCTAGTGTATTAATGGGCTGCTTGAATATCGGCTGTAACTGATTTATGAGTGTTTCAAGTTCGGCGTTTTGACGTTGGGGTATTTCTTGAAACCCCAGTAACTTCATTGCAATGAGCTGCTGGGTGATACCGACAACTTTAGCGGGCGGATATACATCGTTAAAGTGCTCGATGAGCTCTTGTGTGTTTTTGGGTGTTTTATTGAGCAAAGAAAAAATCGAAGGGATTATGGCTCCTTCAATTAACGTATCTTCTTTGAATGTTGATAGGATGATGCCAGTGTTCTTGATGGCGTAAATAGAAGGTGCAGCACAAATAAATATTTTTTGTTTCATGAAGCACCTTATTTTTAATGCCTATTAAGGAAATTGTAGTGTGACTAGGCCAGCTACTTTAGGTAGTGTACAAAAGAATTTCTTCTTCGCCGTTGATTTTAATGCCTGTTAATACATCAAATGATGAACAGGTATAGGGTAGCGTTAATACAATACTCTTTGTCGAGGGCTCTACTTTACCGCCAATTTCTAATACGACTTTGGTCGAGCCTTGCTCGAAGTTTTTATCTGACTTTCCAATACCGAAAGAATCTTCGCCGGTATCGGGTTGAGTATCACGCCAGCCAACTTGATTCGCTAAGTTCTCTACCGCGACTTTGAATTCAGAACCGTCTGATGTTCCGTGAATCTCTACTTTAGGCCATACAATGTTAGGGTCTAATTGCAGTTTTACGGTCTCGCCAATAATCATGCCGCAACCGCCCCAGCGAATCACAATATCGATCTGCTTTTGATCTTCCTTTTTAACGTCGTTTAAATAGCAGCTTGCTTTTTGATTAATGGGGTCTTCTTGGTTTGGACCTGTGATCACCACAACCGACTCAAGCGTACTTCGGTTTTTATCTGAATAGACTTTGTAAATTACAAGCCCGTCACTCATGAAGTGTCTTGTTAGGGTGTCGTTGCCGGTTGGGCCATAATAAGCAGCACTTTTATAGTTCTCGGCTATTATTTCCCCTGTGGCAGGTAGGTATTCCCACGTGCGATCGCTGTAAATTTCTTTTGAAAAGAAGCTGCGTAACTCGGGTGATTCATTCAGTTTTATCATTAGCTGAAAATATTGACGGCTAATGTTGTCGATATCGATGAAGTTTTCGTTAATCACTTCTGACGATATTGAAACATTTTTTGTGCCATGTTCTGTGATGCTGACTTCAGAGTTACTTTCTGATGATAAATGCGATAAATTAAAGGTATTACTCATATTTTAGCCCTCATTAGTTGGTAAGTTGATTGATTCAAATTCACAAACCCAATAATTCTCCTGCGTGCCAGGCATGTCCTTGATTAAATCCTTCATTCGCTTGGCTAATGCCGCTGAAACCTCTGCGCTAGGCTTGCTCTTGAGTAGCTCTAGGCTAGCAAGAAATTCAAGCCATTTACTGCCGCTATTTTTGGCGTGCTCGATAGCGATAGAAAAATAGCGCTCACTTAATGTAGTCGACTTTTCGGACTTTTTGTAATGTCCTTTTGCAAGATAGCGATAGGTGATTGGTAATATACAGTTCTCGCCAGAACTCACAGAGCGTTTTTCGGAATCTTCCATGAGTGTGACAGCCTTGTCATAAAATCCATGGTTGATGTAAGTGTCGGCAAGCGCTGGCACATACCACGACAAAAAGCTGTCTTGGCCGCTAGCGACATCTTCTTTTACGGTGGTCTCAGACTGCTTATATTGGTTGCGCGTCCAATCATGCATCATGTAAAAATTACGGTAAATCCAGTTGCTTTTTATGCTATCGCCGTAGGTATCTATAACTTCGTTAGTACATTTAGACATGGCTTCTAAGTCGTTAAGAATTAAAAATAAGCATGTGCCAAAGGTATACGCTACGATGATGATGGAGATGTTTTCTGTCTGTTTAGCGTGTTGTATGCAGCGTGTATATAGGTGCTTAGCGTGTGTGTGGTTGCCGGTAATAGCTTCTATGCACATTAAGTTACCGGTAGCAAAGTTAAACGGATCAAAGCCCGTCTCTTCGTGTAGATGAGTATCTTTTTCGGCATCGTATAGCGCAATAACACGTGATAATACGGGCTTAGCTTTCTCAAATTCACCCTCAAAGAAATAGGCTTGGCCTAAAATACTGAGCGTCATAACTTCTTTAACGCGGTCGCCAGACACTAATATTTTTTCGAGTAAATTCTCGCCAAATTCTCGGGCTTTTTCCCGGTTACCTTGGTAGTGGTGGTACAGCAGTAACGCCAGTTCGCATATGTGCTGGGCTTCGTCGAGCGTTGCATTAAGGCCTTCTGTGTTTTGGCTGCGTAATGTGCTAATTAGCGCTAAAGATTCTTCTGTGCTGTGTTTAATGCTATTGGCACCCCAGCCTTCAATCATTCGTTTTACGGGGATTAATTTAGTATTAAGACTTACAGTCAGTAATTTTTTATCTTCAGATGATATTGCTGAAATCCATTGTGCTACCGTTGCGCCAATTTTTTGAGATTCTTGATAAGCGCAATTTTTAGATGAGCGGCTAATGGCTGCGATTCCATGACGCGCCGCACGTTGATAATCTTCTGCACCGGCAAAATGTTGGGCGATAATGAGTGGCTCTTTATTCGCTATATTGGCGTTGTCTTCCATAGACAAGGCTATGCGCAAGTGAGTGGCTTTGCGGTGGGAGGGGGGCGTGGAATCGTATGCGGCATCTTTAACGAGTGCGTGTTTAAAAATGTAACAGTTGCCGTCTACATTTCTTTGCACATAAACCAAACCTGATTCAATCAGTTCGTTAAGGTCTATCTGTAGGCGCTCTTCATCAAAGTTAGAGGCACACGCTAAAAGGCTGTAGTCAAACTCGCGGCCTATCGATGCTGCAAGTTGCGCGGTTTCTTTGGCGTAAATGAGACTGTCGAGTTTTTGTTGTAGCGACTCTTGTAAATTGTTAGGTATGGCTTTTAGGCTATTGGCGCTGGTGAACTCCACCGTGTGATTGACGGTATGTACCAGCCCTTTTTGCAGGAGCATATTGGTAAGCTCCTCGATAAATAAAGGGATGCCATCGGTGCGTTCAATAATCGTATTGGACACTTCTGTGGCTAACGCGGTGTTGTTAAATAGCGTGGCCAAAAATTCGGCGGTTTGAGCTTGGCTTAGACGCTCTATTTTTACCTCTTTCGTTATTAGCGTACTGAGCTTGGTTGGCAGTGCCTGCCTTGAGGTACTTACGAGGAGATGCTGGCTATTAATGTAGTTTTTGTGCTTCAACCAGTGCTCGATAAACTCGATGCTGGTGGGGTCTGACCAGTGCATATCTTCGAAAATATACAGTGAGCGAGTGGCGTCTTCACCGGCGTGGCAAAGCAGCACGGCTAGGGTGTTGAACAACAAACCTTTTTGGGAATCCTGTGCTAGCGAGGTTTCGCCAATATGCGGTGGAAGCTCTAAGCCGAGCCAGGCGTAAAGAATTGCCAGTGAATCATTCACTCGCTCAACGTTATAACGCTGTAAAACCTGCGTGAGATGTTCAAAGCTGGCTTCGTGGCTATGCGAGTGCAGGGCATATTGATGACGCACGATTTTTAAAATGGGATACAACGCATTGCATTGATATTCTGGCAAACACTGCGCGGTATATTGGTTGAATGCCTTTAGGTGGTTTCTGTATTCGTAAATAAGACGTGATTTTCCAATGCCGGCTTCACCGTATATGTGAACAAGTTGCTCGCGGCCTTCGTTACGCGAAAAGGCCAGTAATGATTGCAGTTCGGTTTCACGGCCAATAAAGCTGTTGTTACTGCGTGTGCCGCGTAAAAAGCCAATGGCCTCAACTTGTCGTTCGGCCTGCAAGGAGTAAATGTGTTCGCATTGGGGCAGGAGTGTTAAGGCTTTTGCGGGCTGTGGTTCGAAGGCTATATGGTTTTCAAGCAGCCGACGTGAATTGTCGGAGCAGAGTATTTGATTGCGGTTTGCTTCACGCGCTAATTGCATGGCCGTATTCGGTGTTAGGCCTTCGGGGGTGGCGTCGTCATAAATGTGGACCAAGCCCGTATGAACCCCGAGCCGAATGTGAGTTTGTATGCCTTGTGTTTTTTTAAGGAGAGAATTGCGCTTGTGAATTAAGCTTACAAGGTCGAGTGCTGTGCGAGCGCAAAGGCGGCTGTCGTTATCGCTGGCTATGGGGTAGCCAAAATAAAAGAGTAGGGTGTCGCCCACTTCACCGGCTAAAAAGCCGCCGTAGCGAATTGCAATATCGGTACACTGTGCTTTTTGGTCGCGATAGAAAGCATCAATAATTTCTGGGTCTTGAGTTGTTTCTGTTTGGGCGTCCACTTCTAGCGATAAGCATAAAGCGGTAATTTGCTTACTTCGTGTGTTACCCGTTGCATAAAGCGGCATAGTATTGACTTGGGTGGCGTCGCCCGTTTGCGTTTGCCTATCGAGTGCATGGCCGGGTTGCTGCTGCAGGTCGCCAACCAGTGTTGAGAAATTCAAACTTTTTAACGATCGATAAACTTCGGCGGCATCGCCTGCACGCTCGTTAGTATTTTTACTGAGTACCCTGCGTAGCAGTTCGGCAACGGGGTGCCCAACAACGGCTGCCGGTAGTGGCACGTTCGAGGGGCTGAGTTGTTTAGCGAACACGGCGGCAAGGCTGGCCCCATTAACGGCGGGTACATTAGTTAAACATTCAATAAACAATAAGCCCCAAGCGTAAAGGTCTGTTTTACAGGTGGGCGGCTCACCGCGCAATTGTTCGGGGGCGCTGTAAGTTGGCGTCCCTATGGTTTCTTTCGTCATGGTGAGGCTTTTGTAGTCCAGCTGCCGTGCCTCGGGGGTGAAGGCGCCAATGCCGAAATCCAGTAGCTTAATTTGCTGGCTGGCCCCAGTGGTTGTCACCATGATGTTTTGCGGTTTTAAGTCGCGATGCACAATGCCCAATGCATGCGCACAGGCTAAGGCATCTAGAACTTGGCCCATAAGCAGTGCTGTTTCTACGGCTGAGAGTGCTCCTTTTTCATCCAGTAGTTGCTTAAGTGTTAACCCCGGTACGTATTCAAAAACAGCGAAGGCATCGCCTTCCTGGGTTTTTCCTTTATCCAGTACGCGCACAATATTAGCGTGATGTAGCTGGGCACACAGTTGGGCTTCTCGATCAAAGCGATCTAGTTGGCGCTGTTTATGGCCGGCCTCTTGGTTGCCCAATTTTAGAAGTTTGATAGCAACAATCTGGCCTGTATTCAGCTGGCGTGCTTTGTAGACTTCCGCAAAGCCGCCTTCACCTAAGGGGTCTAAAATTTCGTAGTTTGGCAATGTTTTATTTATTGCAGCGCGATGGGTATCAGTTGGTGGTAAAAGGGTGTCCTGCATAGGGGGCCTCGTGGGTGAGTCGCTGCAATTATTTGGTGCGAAAAAGGTGCGAGGCACTATTTTTAATCGCTTTTAGATATTGAAGATTGAACAATAATGAATACGCTAAGGCTTTAGGATATCGTTTGCATATTGGGCTCGTTTTTATTTTTGTGATTTTATTATCGAGTTGTTGATAGTTAATAGCGACTATAATTGGGTGCCTAATGTGTGATGCCGTTGTGAAAATAGGCGTAGATCAAAACGCTCAAGCTTTACCGCCACTATTACACATTTTAAGGGTTAAAAATAACGGCAGCCTCTAAGGGATGTGCATGAAATAACTTCCCGTTTTTGAATTCCTAGGTGCACGCTTGCCTTCGTTAAAAATATTAGCAATAGCAGGCTATTGCAAATATTTTCGCCTCGCCAAGCAAGCGTCCACAAACCCAAACTCCAGCAACTTATTTCGTGCACGCCCCTAACGTCTTGGGTGGTATAGGTATAAGCTATTGTACACACAAGAAATGGGTCATCGGTTTGTTGTTAGCGGGTGTTAAGATGACTTAAGCGCCAGAGTGTTGATTCTCTGGCTAATAATAAAAATGAAGAAATTATCGCGTGTTGTAAGGGGTCGGTTATGGCGGTTATTGAAAATATCTCGACAGCGCAAAGAGTGTTATTGCTGACAGAGCATGTTATTGGGCGACACAACGATAATGCGCATACGCATCTACCAGAAGCGAATGTCTCACGTGTACATGCACTTATTGTATGGAATGGATTGCAATGGTTAGTTAAGGACAGCAGCACTAACGGAACTTACATTAACGGACGCTTATTAAAGAAGAGTGAAAGTGCCGTTTTGAAAAAAGGCGATAAGCTCCAATTTGGTAGTATTGCTAATTCCGTTTGGAGTCTTAAAAGCAGTGATGCGCCAGTGAGCCGTTTGGTATCACAAACCCCCGGCCTTATGGATGTTGAACTAACGGGCTTGGTTGGATTGCCTTCGGATGATGAGCCAACCGTACAGTTATTTGAATCGCCAGAAGGCGATTGGTTATGCGAGACCGATGGCCGTACTACAACATTATGCAGTGGCGATTTAGTGGGGGTAGAGGGGCGTTTTTGGCGGTTTATGGATGCAAGGCCGTCGGCCGAAACGCAGGAAATACGTGATGTTTTAACACCGGTGGCCTGTGATATACAGGTTGTTTTTAATGTTAGCAAAAACGAAGAGCATGTTTCGTTAGACCTTACGGTTAATGATGAAAGTGTTTCTCTGGGGGAGCGCAGTCATCATTATTTGCTTTTAATTCTAGCTAGGCATCGCTTGAAAGATGCCGCGCTACCGGAAGGCGAGCAAGGCTGGATGTACAGCGAGGAATTAAGCCGCTTACTGCGTTTACCAGAAACGCATGTGAATATTCATATTTACAGAATTAGAAAGCAGGTGAGTACCGCGTTCCCGCAGGCCTCCTTGGCGAGCCCGGTGCTAGAGCGCAGGCCGGGGCAGCTACGGTTTGGTTACAAAAACATTCAAATATTGGGTGGCCATATCGTCGAGAGTCACGCGACGAGTCGCTAGCGCTATTTGGGTCACTCCCCTCGTTCAGCATTACTTGAGTCGTTGCTGAGTACTGTCTTAGTATCACCCGTATGGATTAAAATATAGCGCTTAAAACCAAGCCAATCATTAGCTGAATACCCCATGCCATAAGGGCTATGAGTACACCAATGAGATAGCTTGCCCGCAATAAATATTTGTACACAAGGCCGGTAATTAATAGCGTATACGCAAACCCTGCAATTTCATTAGTTTGTGCTGCTGGCAGTAGCGGGGCGATTAAGCCTGCCGCCAAGCTTCCTACAATTAGCGCTATAAAAGCATCTAGCAAGCCACTTTTCTCTGCCCCTAGCTTCTTAGCCGCAAACATCACGGGGAACACCGCAATAACAACAAAAACCAAACCTGCCAAAATGATTGAGAGCATAGATACATCCATTACATGTAATAAGTTTCGGATTATCATATTACATGTGATTTCTTCGGGCAAGGGTTTCTTGAGTTAAGCGATGAGTGGGGCTTGATAGTTTGTGGGAACAGGAGGCGGGATAAGTACTTATGCTAACAGTGAGGCTAGCTTGGTTAATTTCCGTTATACGTGGCTGATCAGCATTAATGCATTTATCGTTTCCTCGCCCCTTAATATTGACTGTTAGTTTTATAAAGTTTGTAACTATTCAGCCATGCAGAAATAGGCCGGCAAACTGACCATTTTCTGGGCCGCTCAAGCCATCCTTGGGCGCTATGCAAGCGTTCCTGACGCTT
>NZ_CEXWTU010000120.1:0-11035 GCF_982758155.1 Marinagarivorans sp.
AGGTAAGGAGGCCGAGATCAAGTATTAGTGGATGAAATATTGTTTCCTCGTCCCTTACTTAACTACCGGAATTCTGCCGTAGCATCCCAGAACATTCTAGTGGTCCAGTTCGGGTATCCATGACCTGCGCCATTGCTAGCGCCATCACCGCCGTACCCCCAGTTATGAGGACAGTAAGAGACTTCAGCGCCGGCAGCACAACCTTGGTAAGTTTTGCACTGTGGATACCCTGGCATATCCGCCGTGTTTGTTGAACAGCCATTTTTAACTCGATAGAACTCTGTCATGTCTCTACCGCTGGCGCCCATAAATGCGTTCAAAACAGTGTCGTTGTTACCGTAAATAATAATCGCCTTTACATTACCTTTACAGTTACGCCCTTCTGGATTCGTTACTTGATAACCACCCACAGGTTTTGGGTTAACCGGTGCAATTCCCGTAACTTTATCGCCATGCTCACATGCGATCATGCCGGAGTAGTCACCACCACTACTGTAGCCAGTCGCAAATACAGCCGCTTTATTCACACAAAACTGATCCGTGATGCGGTTATATAATGGCTCAAACATTTGAAAATCAGCTCCACCCCAGCCACCACCGGTGTTTCTCGCTGTTGCGTAAACAAAAATGGCGTTGTTTTTGGCATTACTATTAAAGCCGTCACCGCGTTCCGAATACCCTACGCCGTCAGTGCCTGTATTGTGAAAATCAAAATACAATGGGTAGGCTTTATTACGATCATAATTTTGCGGAAGTGAGACTAAATAAGAATTCCCATTACCGATGGGCGTATTGCCTGTTTGCCCTGGAGCTTGGCCACAACCCGCGCTGGGGTTTGATTCGCCAGGAACCGGTGGTGGTGGGGGCGGTGGAATAGTACTTTCTTCGTTACACATGGTGCCGTGGTACAAGCCAATATTGTCGAGCGTTACATCGGCATCAGAAACACCAACGTTAAATAAAAGGCGCGACGTATCGTCGGTAGTACTCGCCGTAAAGGTATGTTTGAAACGCTCAAGAGTGGTCCCAATACTGATATTAACCGGGCTAGAAACAACCGATCGATAACCTTCGTCGCTGTCTATATTCAACTCGATATCGCGATTATTCACCGCAAAAGCATCAAAACATACGGTATAGGAAATACCGGCTTGCACAGCAACAGGGTGCTTAACCTGAACATCGTATCCATTGTTTGTAGTCGCACTAATAGCAACATTCAAAGTATTATTCCAAGTGAATGTTGCGACATTAGCACCCAGGTACGTTGTAAACCCTTCTGCGCCAGAATCAAATTCACCTGTACTTGTTAACAATGTATTTTCAGTGCCTGGCCCGCCTTGCGCCATAGGCTCGCTGCTTGAAGACGCACTAGCCGGTGCACTCGACACGGCAACAGAGGAACTGCCCGTATCGCTACACCAAGGGTTATTAGAGGTACTTTTTAGGAATGTTGCTATATTGGCTGCTGTTGCTTCGCACGCGGCATCGCCCGCACAGCCCGATTTAAAGTTCATCATTTTGCTAGCGATATAAGCATCTAGCGAAGTGTTAGACTCGGAAAACTCCTTGAAGCTATTAACATCAATAGGGGAACCCACACCTGGTTTGCCCGGCGCCATCCCAGTAGCTTCATTAAAATCACCGTGACATGCACTGCACGACTCCTCACCAAAAGCACTTCGGCCAACGGCAACATCAACAACAGAGCAATCAACCGGATCGGTTGATGCCGCCGAAGATACAACGGCAACCGCACTGCTAGCAACCACTGCAATACTTGAACTGCTAGGGGTAACCGCTACGCTTGAATTCGCTTGGGCTTCGGAACTGGAATTGCCCGGTGTGGGCTTGGGATCGGCCACACAAGCAGGAAGGAGAATGGTGGATAAGGCGATTGCCAAATACCGACCTTTAAAAGCAGCGCCCGTTAGGTGCTCCACTTTTTGAGTGATCGTTTTATTTTTATTCATTTTTAAACCTCTAAGAAGGGTCGTACCTTGCTTATCTCGCGGGTAAAACGCACAGAAAACCCCAGTTAAAGGGAATCTAGCGAAATGCCGGCAAAATATTCAGATGAGAGGCCAAAAGAGCACTAAAGCGCCCTTTTGGCCTTTACTTAGATTTGACTCAAACCTACATCACTAAGATAAGTCTAATGGACCTCGGCTATTACCAAACGAATTCACGTTGGCACCCACATGTTGCTGCATTGCCAAGAATAAGTCGGCAATTCGACCACTGTTACTATTGATATGGCGGCCAGATCTAACTCGGCCATTACCTTTACCGGCAATAACGATGGGCAAGTCATAGTGGCTATGTGTATTGCCATCGGCAATTTCACTGGAATAAAGCACCATGCAACTATCGAGTAGCGACTTACCTTGAATATCAGTCGATGCCTTTAATTTTTTGCAAAGGTCGGCATACTGCTCCATATGGTAAGTATCAATCTTTTTCAACAAATCGTAGTTACCCTGCTGACCGAGATGATGAGAAATATCGTGGTGACCTTTGCTAATACCTAAGTTGCTATAGCTCCTACCGTTTAAGCCGTTAGAAAACACATAGCTGATAACCCTAGTTAAATCACATGTAAAGGCCATCACCATCAAATCGTTAAACAACTTACCATTTATGTCAAAGTTGCCATTGCCGCCAATGTTAGGACGCTCACAAGCACTACTCTGAACCATATCTGGCTGCTCGAAGTTAAGTCGGCCTTCAAGTTCGCGCACACCCTCCAAGTATTTCTGCAGCTTTTCTTTGTCAGCGATACCCAGTTTGTTTTCAAGCCGGTTAACATCCCCTAAGACAGCATCAATAACCGACTTATTAACCGCAGCAGAAGTGTCTACGCCGCCAGAATTCTCTGGTAAATCTCCACTAAACAAACGGTTAAACAAACGCTGGGGATTATCCTCTCTCGGCGATGGAGTCGATGCGTCCTCCCAAGAAATATTGCCCATGTAGGCCGCGGAATAACCGTTATCCGGGAATCCACCACCTACGCCATCAATACCGAGGTGCAAATTTCTATAGCGTGTTTGCCCCTCAATTTGTCGCGCGGCAATCACATCCATCGTAGTCGCCGATGCAATGCGGTTTTTAGCCACTTCAGCACAGGTCATAAAGGCGCCACTGCCCTTACCATGGTCACCGGCCTGGCCCGCCATCGGGTCGTTATGCAAACCCTTGATGGTCGTTATGTCGCCTGCGATGTCGCGCAGCGGGTTTAGCGAAGTTGCCGTGCCAAAATTACCGTTAAAATCACCTGCCCGACTCGGCGTGAAGGCCTGCATATGGCAGCCGTTGCCGGTAAACATCACCAGCATACGGCCGGGCGTTGCATCTTGCGCGAAGGCTGTTTTACCGGTTGGCAACATGGCCTCTAGCAGGGGTAGCGACATACAAACGCCAGAACCTGCCAAAAATGAACGACGGTTTAGCTTAGGAGCCTTATTTCTTCTTAATTCTATCTGGGTCATTGTAATACTCCTATTATGGCTGCTGCGAGCCGGTGTTTGCGCCTAAGCGTGAACGGAACGCTGGGCTCAAAACGATTTCAGTAAACACATCATGAATGCTGTGTGCGCTGTCTAGCGTCTTTTTGTAAATGTCATACACCGCAGGGTAGTCTTCAGAGACGTTGCCCGGCACATAAACCGTGCTCGACCGTCGACCCAATGCATAAGTCATCATGTAACCAATTGAACAAACGCTAACATCACCTTTTGTTGCCAAAATATCAGCGAGCTCTGTCAAGCTGGAAAAATCTCCTCCGTTATTCGGTAGCTGAGCTGATGAGTCAACGGCTCTATTGTTAACCGTATATTCATCGCGCCAGAGACCAATGGGGTTGAAGTTCTCCAGACCATAACCAATCGGGTCAACATAGGCATGACATGCAAAACAAACTGGTGATGACTCTTTGTGAGTCTCAGAAATTTGCCGCGAGTCCAAGCCCAATGGGATTGCGGGGAACAATGCAATAGTTTCGGCAGTAGGCTCAGGTGGCCGATCACAGAGAAACCTGTCCATTACCCAAACTCCTCGTTTAACTGGCGAAGTAGAATCCGATTTTGAGTGCAAAGTTAGCGACGAAGCGTGGCCTAGTAAGCCTTTGCGATCAGAGCCTGCTGGCCACTCGTACATACGGAAGTTATTACCGAATACACCCTGCACACCATAGAAATTAGCCAATGGCTCATTCAAGAACGTGTAGCCCGCATTCAAAATTTCGGAAATCGGGCGGTTCTCACTAATAATGTGGCCAAGGAAGCTGCGCGTTTCAGTTTTCAAAGCTTCTTCGATCTCATCGGTGTACTCAGGGAATAAATTAGAGTCAACGGTGTGCTCATCAAATTTGTCGTCTCTGAAGTCCAGCCAATTGACCGCAAATTCATCTAACAACGTACCCGCCCTAGGATCTGCCAACATACGCGCCACCTCCGATCGGATTGTTGCATCATTAAGCAGTGAGCCGTTGGCCGCCGCGCTCAGCAGTTGATCGTCAGGCGTACTGGCCCACAAGAAGTAGGAGATACGACTCGCCAGCTCATATGCCGTAAGCGGCTGAGGATCAGTGGACATTAAATTCTGATCAAATTCAGGCCTGTATAGAAAGTTAGGTGAGAGCAACATAGCGCGCAACATTGTAGTCATCGAGGTCGCGCGGTTGCCGGTGACACCCTGCACTTCATTGTACAGCGCCAGTAAACCACCTGATTCTTCGCTTGAAAGCGGACGACGCCACACTTTAATACCCAGCACATTGATAACCGCTTGTGCACAGTTAGCACTGGTGACATCACAACTGATAATTGAGCGATTCCCATTCACCGCTGCCTCTACAACCTCTGTTGCTATGTTTAATGCAGCTTCATCAAACTTCTCAATAAAGAAGGCGGACACAGAGAGTGTTGCGTTGTCATTACTGAACTGGCCGTCCGTGTCTGAGGGGAATTCATCCGCGGGCTTTGAAGTTATACCGAACAGATCGCGAACAGTATTGTTATATTCAGGCTGACTTAGGCGGCTCATTACGGGCGGCAACGGCGCAATGTCTGCTATGGGCGCATCGGGCTCTGGCCCAGGTATAGGCCGCCCAATAAACGGGTTAACGCTGGCAATATATTTGCCGGTGTAATAGGAACACTCGGCATCGCAAGTACCAAAGTTCGCTTCAAAGCCCGGAGGTGGCATAGTCGCTTCGATGGATGCAATCAAGCTCTGTAAGTCGTGCCCTGACTCGTCTGCACGTGTACCCACGCCTTTGATAGCGGCACCGTGGCAGGTTACGCACTGAGCATCAAAAATTTGCTTGCCTCGGTCGGCATGGGTAACAACGGTATCGGCCTTGTAAATAACGATGCCCGTAATTTTTGCAAAGGCCGTCACACTTTGAAAGTCGATATTTAAAGTACCGTCACTAACAGCAACACGGTCAACCTGCTCTACCATCGCGGCGTTAAAGCCGGCGGTTTTAAAGATGTCGACATTGCTCAGCCGGCTTTGCCCCTCAACAATCACATTGAAGATCCGCTCGCCAGCCACTTCGTGGTAAGTTTCACTGAAGTTAAAACGAATGTTATAACTTCCATTGTCCACAGGGATCGCATAGCTAGAGTCTTCATAGCGCTCACTTTGATACACTGCGTCTTCATTGGTACCGGCAATTTCATTGGTGTTCGTATAAGTAAGGCCGCCAGTAAAGTAAGCGTCTGCTTGGTATTGAATGCCGTCAAGCGTTGCGGCATCCCCCCCCGCATTGATAGCCAAGGCAAATGTTGGCTCACCCGGCATTTCTTCTGCTGGCGGGATAAAACCTGAAGTGTTCGGTAGACTACTTGATGCCGCCTGCGCACTGGATGTCGGCGAAACATCAGGGCTGCTGCTTGCTGTATTGGCAGCACTTGAGCTGCCAGTCCCCGACTCTGCCACACAAGCGCTTAGCACACCCGCCATTCCGGCGAGCATAAAATAACTTGCTATTCGCCTCGCTTTACTATTAACCATTTCTGTATCTCCGATCAATCTATGGATTTGACTGAGTTATTACTTTTATTTGCCAAAGGTGTTTAGCGCCTGATAATTGATAGCGGTCGAAACAACACCGACCCAACAATGCATGCACCTTTCCCCTGCGTTAAAAAATAACAACCTTTTCGTTAAAATAGATCCCAGAATCTACAGGGTTAATAAAAAATCACTTTTTTGTTATTAATCATTCAGATCCTTTGCGTTTTATTACCCGCAGGACCGTTAAGGTGAGACTTAAGTCTCGGATGGAATGGGGCTAGATATGAGTGTATTTAACAAAGAAAAAACGAGTAAGGAGAGATAATGCGAAAAATAGAGAGCGCGAAAACATAGTTTACGGAGCATTAACCAACAAAACCTTTGAATTTTTACCCATAAAAAAGAGAATTTAGACTCGATTACAGAATGGCATGACGGCAGGCATAAGACACCCCCATCACTACATGTAAACCCCAGCACTTAAAAACCCCATATTTCAGGAAAAATATGGGGTGCGAAACAATTCGATAACGTGATGAAAGTCACAAATTTAAAACCCGTAAAAACAAGCAAAACGATTCATTTTTGATTAAAAACCCCGAAGCCTTAGATAAATTTCAACTTAAAATAAATGCGAATCATCAGGCCAAAAATCGATCCGCAAAAAAACGTCATCGGAATATTAGATAGTCAAGGGACGGAAACTACTGAATACGAATACCCAACGTGGCGGCCTTACTATTCCAATTACCGTCATAATTCGCAGCCTTCACCTCCAAGGTGTACTCACCTTTAGAAAGGTTGGTATAGGTAGCCGAGTGCTGCACTCCTACCTCCCTCCAAGCGTTATCAAAACCCTTCAAGCGATAAGCATATTGATTTTTATTACTGCCCCGATAACTCAGCAATGCGAAATCAACAGAAAACATTTGCAAGCTACTTTCAATGGTAATTTGTGACGCAGCACTTAAAACGTTAATCAATACAGAATCCCTTGCAACAGCGACAGATTTAGCGTCTAACGACAAATTTGTAAAAACAATAGGTGCTTGATAAGCCGACTTTTCGATGCCCTTGGGTGAAAAAGCCATCAAGCCATTTTCACCACCAAACATTAATGTGTTGTCGCGGGTTAACCAACTAGCGTTCGCATTAAAGGCGCCCTTCTGCCAACCGATATGAGGGCGGTAGTTTTTAAGCTGGGCGGTACTGGGATTAATGGTTGATAAACCATTACTGGTTCCTAACCATAAAGTATTAGACGAATCTTGCACGATACTTTTAATCACATCGTCAACAAGACCATCAGCCTTCGTAAAACGTTTAAAGCTTTTAGTGGTCGCATTCCAACGATTCAAACCGCCAGCCGTGCCCACCCACAACTGCCCAAGATTATCTTCAAACAAAGACTCCACCGAATTTTGGCTCAGACTATTAACATCGTTAGGCACATTTTTATACACGCTAAAGGTGCCGGCCTTTCGGTCCATTAAATTAAGCCCGGCACTGGTGCCCACCCAAAAACGCCCGTGCTTATCCTCTAGCATGGTCCAAACCTCGTTGGCTGCCAAGCTGTCGCTCGCAGCGCTGGGCGCAAAATTTTGCACAGTTTGTGTGCTGGGCTGGTAACGGTAAAGGCCACTAAATTGCGTGCCCACCCAAAGGTTATTATCGCTATCCTGATATAAGCTCCATACACTTAGCGTCTTTGCGCTGCCATCTTTATTGCGCGCCAAGGTATGGCGTGTGATTTTTTGATTGGACAAATCGATACTGGCCAAGCCGCCGCCCCACGTCCCGACCCATAAGGTTTTATCGCCCGTATTTAATAGCGCGAGCACGGCATTGCTTTGCAGCGAATTCTCGTGCTCACTCGCTTTAAAAACGCGGAAACGGCCGTTCTTACGATTAAGGCGGTTAAGCCCACCGCCATCAGTACCAACCCAAATATTATCGGTATCTTCAGCGAAAGCCATCACCGAGTTGTGACTGAGGCTTCCCTCCTGCAAAGGGTTCGGAGTATATAAAGTGGCCACGGTTGTAGATCGGTTAAAATAGCTTACGCCGGTAGGGAAATGCCCCGTCCAGATATCGCCGTTATTATCCTGCAGCAATGCCTTAACGGTATTAGTTACCAACGAGGTGGATGATGCGGAATTATTTTTGTAATGTATGAAGGTTTTTGTTTCAGCATCAAATAGATCCAAACCACCTTGATCCGTAGCAACCCACAACAAGCCCTGCTTATCGAATAGTAAACTCCAAATAAGATCGGCACTTAAGCTGCCAATGTCTTTAACATTATGCCGATAGACAGCCGCTTTTAATGTTTCAGTATTAGCTGAAACGTAATTTTTCGAGGCTACATCTAATTCATAAAGCCCTTTATTAGTTCCAACCCAGAGTTTATTAATACCAAAAGCCAAGGCTTTAACTTCTGCGCTATCTAATCTTGTGTTCGATACTACGCGAGTAAAATTATTTGATTGCCAGTTTTGATAATACAACCCCTGAGACGTGCCTACCCACAATCGCTTATTCACATCAAATTGCAGCGCCATTACTGGATGCGAAGCCGGTATTTTAACATCCGGATATACGACTTTAATGGCGGTAGAGTCAGGAGAAATAATATTAATGCCGGCCCACGTCGCCGCTAGAATTTCGCCATTTGGCGAGCCAGTCACCTTCATAACATAATTATTACTTAAGGAAAGCGTTGGCGATTGATCGGTATAGCGCACATGCTCTTCCGTTAGCATGTTGTATTTTATTAAGCCATAGCTCGTCGCTAGCCATAAATTATTCTGCTTATCTTCATAAATATCATGCACTCGTTTAATCGCATTATTAGCATCACCCGATTGCCCAACAACCTTAAGCGTATAGCCATCGTATCGTACCAGCCCACCCATGCCGCCGATCCAAATAAACCCTTGGCGGTCTTGAATCACATCATAAATAGCGCCTAGGGCAATATCGTGTTCGGCTAATATGCGCTTAAATTTGACATTACTAGGGTTAATATCCCCCTGAAACGCCTGCGCGCAATAAACGTTAAAAAACACAAAGGCAAATATGATACTCATTTTAAATCGCGTTAAATGGGGCATAAAGGTCTCGCAGCGCTGTATTAATAGAGAATAAACGTGTCAATAAATATCTATGAAGTGTAGCGGTTTGACCTATAATTGCAGAGAATTACCGGTATAGCGGGGATGTTGATGAATGCCAATCTATTGATCTGGGGGTTAGTAATAAGCTCTATCGGCTTGGGCTATTTTATGTATGGCAAAAAAGTGAGCAACGGCGTTATTCGCTATACAGGGCTTGCCCTCATGGTTTACCCCTATTTTGTACACAACACACTGTTACTTGTTGGTATAGGTGGCGCACTATTGCTATTGCCTAAGTTTTTAAAGCTATAGTTTGGCTCGCAAACCTAAACGGCAACGTATGGTCGCCGCTCAATAAAAACGCCTAATTGGATAAACGATTATCGCTTCGCCCTTTAATTATTTTTACACAATGCGAAATCGGCAGGAATTTTAATTAGGCGTATATTGCGAATCGACATCTCCAGCTTACCTTTAGCTTGCAAGCTAAAAGGGGAATCCAATTTAGAAAAGTCGGTGCCTGTATTTTTAAAGCAGCGCAATGGCAGTGGCAAGGTAATCCACTCATTGCGAGGGTAAGCATCCAGCAGTGGGTTTAGGGTTACAGTACCGCGACAAGGGTAACCACACGACATACTGAGCTCAATCGGATTCCTTAATTTTTTCGTCGCAACATTCATTTCAATCGCCAAGGCAATGGTATCGTCTAACTGACTAAGGTTAATCGCTTGGCCGTTGATCGAAAAAACCCCGTCCTTTTTCTTGGATCGCCATTTAATATGTACAACATCATCTTGCTGATTAAACGAAATAGCCTTATTGGCGCTAACACCTATATTATCTTTTTGCGGTTGATACCATTCGGTCTCATCACCTAAAGCCAATTGCCAACCGGGTACAGCAACGCCATTGAGTAAATAATTACTCAAACGGCTAGGCCCTTCGGCCGAAGCGGCCATAGGTAACATTGCGCTCGAAACAAGAAAAGCCACTAAAGGTAAAGGTACAAACATCTTACGGCTTAAATTCACCAGGTGCGGGATAAGTAACATAAGCAGCCTCGATATTAAATTATAGGGTCACTTATAATAGAGTAGCGCTTTACACGCCAAAGCATATATCGATTTGTGCGGTTAATGGCATCTATAGAAAGAAATGGGAATATGGGCTAAGCACTCTTCGCCGCACAAGCAAAACAAAGGCAAGCCCTGCCCTTGGCCGCATCGGGGACGCGCTGCAATAACTCACGAGGGAAGGCGACCACAGGACTATAACACCAGCAGTCCTCAACGTTACCCGCACATTCGACCCTTGCGCACGCATTCAACTCACCGCAAAGCGGGCATTTTTTAGGATCAACAGTCGTTACTTCGCTCAACGGAGCCCCCATTGTCAGGATGGTTATCAGTCCTAATTAAAAAGCACTATTAAAAAGCCCGGTTAAAAAGGACAATCACAAATAGCATGAACGCGTTCACCCGTTATCGGGTGATCAAAATCAATTGTTGTGGCGTGTAACATTAAACGCGGGGCAAGAGCACCGACAGCTTTAGTTGCGTATAAATCACAGCCCAAAATAGAGTGCCCTATTTCGCGACTGTGAATACGCAACTGATGCGTGCGCCCCGTTAAAGGCGTAAAATTCATACGGGTGGTATTTTTTTGCCGGTCACGATACGTCACTTGATAGTGGCTTATAGCCGCCTTGCCCGTTTCGAAACAAATTTTTTGCAGCGGGAAATTAGGCGGATCTTTGGCCACAGGGAGTTCAATCGTATCGCTATCCTTGGCCACAATTCCATGCAGTATTGCGGTATAGGTTTTGGTAATCGTTCGCGCCTGAAACTGCCGATTAAAAACAGCATTCACGCTTTTATTCAAAGGAACAATCATAA
>NZ_CEXWTU010000120.1:11045-14442 GCF_982758155.1 Marinagarivorans sp.
CGATGTACCAAAATCTAGCCGGTGCGCCAAGGTAGCCGAGGGGTAATCTTGAACAAGGCGATAATGGACTGAATCTTTATTGAGCGGGTTTTTACCCGATAAGCTCAGTAAACCACTGGGCTTATCAATGAGTAAAAGGTGCTCATCCTGAAAAAGAATACGAATATCGTCATGGCACGGCGGTGCGATAAAGGTATCGATGGGCTGGCTAGCGGCTACGGCGATCACTCGTCGTTTTTACTCTTCCAGTTGGCCCAAGGGTCTGCATCGTTGGGGGCGGCAGGCTTGCTTCGGCTTCGGTCCGGGGCGCTGTGCTTGCGGGGGCCGCTATTGCGTGGCCCGCCCGGCTTGCGCCCGGTACCCGCTTTAAATTCAGCAGCTTTTTTGGCTTGTTTCTCACGCAGCTGGGCGGCATCTTCAAGGCTTAGGTCCGCAGGTTCTCCACACACCTGCCCTTCTGGCACAATACGGTCGCGTGGTGGCAGCTCGAACTGTTCTGCAGAGGCTCTCGGTAAACGCTTGTATTGGTACAAATAAAAAGCTTCTACCTTTTCGCGCGCCCAATCGGTTTTCTTTAAAAATTTAACGCTCGATTCAATGCTGGGGTTGGTTTTAAAGCAATTAATGTTGAGGTAAGCATCAAGAATATTAAAGCCGTAGTAATCGACAAGCTGGGTCAGTAAGTCTTTTAGGCCCAAGCCGTGCAAGGGGTTGTTCTTGTAATTTATCTCATCATTCATGGTGCAATCCAAACAAGGCCAGAAATAGCCCATTATACGCCCGCCGTTATGCAAGCACTAGCCAAGCCTAAATATGCAACACACACCCTCGGGTTAATAATGCATTAAAAACGAGATAAGCGTGCACAAGTGACTATTATGAATGTTGTTATCATGCTGCAGTAAATCTCAAGTAACTATTCAGCCATGCTCGAATAGGCCGGCAAATTGATCACTTTCTGGGCCGCTCAAGCCATCTGTGACTTTGTGCTCCTGCAAAGTCTATCCCTACGCATCCATGCTAGGGCTGGGCGCTATGCAAGCGTTCCCGACGCTTGAATACCCAGAAAATAATCAATTCGCCTTTTAGGTGGGCATTATTTCTAACCCACCTGAATAGTTACTATTTCAATTCACCTTCAGGACACTCATATGCTACAACCTCAAATACGCTGGGCTAGCCATGCTCTGGCAGGTATATTTCTTTTGTTAAGTGCCAACACTACATTGGCAGAAATTCAAGTAACTATTGATGCAGACCAGCCTGGCCCAACGATTCATCGCAATATTTACGGCCAATTTATGGAGCACCTTGGGCGCGGCATATATGAGGGCATATGGGTCGGTGAAGATTCAAAAATCCCGAATACACGCGGTTTTCGCAACGACGTAGTAAAAGCACTTAAAGACTTACAAGTACCGCTACTGCGCTGGCCCGGCGGCTGTTTTGCCGATGAGTACCACTGGCGAGACGGTATTGGCCCGCGCGCCAAACGCCCAGTAACCATTAACACCACTTGGGGCGGCGTAACCGACAGCAATGCTTTTGGCACCCATGAATTCTTTGAGCTCGCCGAGATGCTAGGCTCGGAGGTTTACATCAACGCCAACCTCGGCACCGGCAGCCCTCGTGAAATGGCGGCCTGGCTCGAGTACATTACCGCCGATGGCCAGTCGACACTAGCGCAAGAGCGACGCAAAAACGGCCGAGATAAACCTTGGCGCCTACACTACTGGACCATTGGCAACGAGGCATGGGGCTGCGGCGGCACCATGACACCCCAGTACTACGCCGACTTGTACAAACACTACGCTACCTTCGCCAAAACCCCTGACGATAACAAACCCATTATGATTGCTAGCGGCGGCCATACAGCGCAAACAGAATGGACGCAAACGTTACTGGAACAAGTGCCCGATACTTGGAGCATGCGAATGGATGCCATTAGCCACCATTACTACACCCTACCCACCGGTAATTGGGATAAACACGGCAAAGCACTAGGCTTCCCTGAAAGTGAATGGTTCTCTACGCTTTTTAATACTTTGAAAGTTGAAGGGTTTATTCAAGATAATATTGCTGTATTGGACAAACTCAATCCAGAAAAAAACGTTGGCTTTTATATTGATGAATGGGGCACTTGGTACGATGTTGAAGACGGTGAAAACCCAGGGTTTCTATTTCAACAAAACACCATCCGCGACGCACTGGTTGCCAGCGTAAACCTCAATATATTTCACCAATATGCAGAACGTGTAAAAATGACTAACGTCGCGCAAATGGTGAATGTATTGCAGGCCATGATACTCACTGATAAAGAAAAAATGCTGTTAACACCCACCTATCACGTTTTTAAAATGTACATTCCTTTTCAAGATGCAACGTCACTGCCCATAACCATAACCGGTGATAAAGGCTACAGCTTAGGGGAAGAAAAAATACCCACCGTTAGCGCCTCGGCCGCACGCGATAAAAAAGGCAAGCTATGGTTGGCTCTCGCCAATACCGACCCTAAAAACGCTACCGAGGTTATTATCAATGCAGGCGCTAAAATCCGAACCGCCAAGGGCAGCCTATTAACAGCCGAAGCAATGGATGCACACAACACCTTCAAAAAACCAAACGCCGTAATACCAGAAGCTTTCAAACACAAAGCGAAAGGCGGTAAGTTAGTAATAACACTGCCAGCAAAATCGGTAATGGTCGTTGCGCTGGATTAAATCGATGTTTGGGGCAATAGACCGCCCCAAAAGCATTTACCCGATAAATGCTTTTGATGAAATAGTTACGATAAAATACTGCAAAGCTTGACGCTACAGGGCTTTACGGGTAGCGTTCCTTTTCTATAAAGAAATAACCGCACGGAATAAGTTTTCTGGGGTGCGGTATAGCCCTTAAACACAGCAAAGTTCAGAGTCATATTTTGATCAGTAAATTTAACCTTTTAAGACTTTTAATGTTAGGTGCCGGCCTTGGCTGGGGCCTAACTATTGTAGGTGCATTTCTACCTTGGGAATGGGCAACAGAACACCTTGAAAAGTTTGGGGGCAGCGGGGAAATACCGAATGATGTAATGTTGAATTATTGGATGAGAATGGCATCTGGCGCATTTGGCTTTGTCGGTGTCTTTTTCCTTCTTGCAGCCTGGAAACCACTTGAATACAAAAACATTATCCCAGTTCTTGCTTACGGTAGCCTTGCAGAAGGGGCTATTCTGTTATTTTATGGTATTAAGTTCGGGTTGCCGATATTCCCGTTTGGCCCAGATGTAGCCATTGCTCTAGTTCCAGGCATTGGAATACTCATGTTAAAAAATGAGCTAGGGGCGGGGCAATAATAGTTTATCCAATTAGACGAGGGCGCCGGCTTTTTCAACAAGGCGCTTGAAGGGGCGCAT
>NZ_CEXWTU010000121.1:0-2812 GCF_982758155.1 Marinagarivorans sp.
AGAAAGCCGATCTCTTCGCCTAATTGGATAAACTATTATTACCTCGCCCCTAAAGTCCGCCTCGCAGGCATAAGCCTGTGAAGCGGTACTTGAGTTCAGCGCCCCTTACGTTCTGCGCATCAAACGACGAATACACATTGGCAGCGCCAGATAAGGCTTTATAATCCTAAGCCTAATGATCATCCCACGGCGTACACAATGACCTCTACAGTATTAATCTTCCTCATTATTTTTGGCGCTATTGGCGTTAGCTTGTTTTTCATTGGTTGGCTGTTTGCGCTATTAACAGCGCTAGGCAACAAACGTTACGCATTCGGCACCCTTTCCGCCCTTCTACCGCCCGTCGCCCTAGTTTATTGCGCACTACATTGGCAACAGGCCTCCGACGCGGGCAAGATGCTCTACGCTGGAGCCGCTATCCTTCTGATATTGCTAGCAATTTTGTATTATTTTAGCTTCCAGCTACACCCTAACGCTTAGTGCCGATACGCCGACAAGGCATTCAGAATGAGTATCAACGGTAATCAGACTCAGTCTAACCGGAAACCTATATCAAAATATTTTGATATAGGTTTGACGCACTGCTACACTTGCGCCCATGCAAGCGACAAAAATTCCCCCCATACCCAACGCCCTCGACATGACAGGCGACCTAGCGGCACTGCTTAAAGCCGCCGGTGACGACTTGCGTCTTGGCGTTTTACAGGTGTTGGCGCGTGACTCTTACGGGGTATTAGAGCTGGCACATGCCTTTGACGTAAAACAATCTGGTATTAGCCACCACTTAAAAGTGCTCGCTAACGCTGGCCTTGTAACCACTAGGCGCGAAGGCAACTCCATTTTTTACCGCCGAGCCCACGTCGCCGATACCGATTCTTTAGCGACCGCCAAAAACGCCATTTTCCAGCAAGTCGATAACATCGGCTTAACAAGCGCGCTCGAAAATGCACTGGCGACTATATGGCAAGAACGCACCCACACATCACATCAATTCTTTCTGGAAAACGCCGATAAATTCAGGGCCCAACAAGACTTAATTGCCAGCTTTGATGTTTACGGTAACCAAGTTGCCGAGATTCTAAAGCTATCACCCACGCCAACCAAACTCCACGCATTAGAAGTTGGCCCCGGCGAAGGTGAGTTTTTAACAGTACTGGCAGCGCAATTCGAAACAGTGGTGGCGCTCGATAACAGCCCGCAAATGCTTGCCAGCGCAAAAAAGCGTGCGCGGTCTCTTAGCAATATCGAATTCACCCTTGGCGACACCAGTTGCTTAGAAGACAAACCCGCATTCGATTGCGCCATTATTAATATGGTTTTACACCACACACCGTCACCCGCCCAAGTGATTGCTGACGTAAGCCAAGCATTGGCGCACAACGGCGTTTTAATTGTGACCGAACTGTGTAGCCACCAACAAGAATGGGCGCGCGAAGCGTGTGGGGATGTATGGCTAGGTTTTGAAACTGACGATTTAAAAAACTGGGCTGCAGCAGCAGGACTTAAACCGGGGCACAGTACTTACTTTGCGCTGCGCAACGGATTCCAAATTCAAATTCAACAATTTATTAAACAGTAACTTATTTAACAATGTTTTCAACTTAAAGCTGAGGAATTACCATGGCTGATTATAGTGTATTTACTTCGGAATCTGTTTCTGAAGGCCACCCGGATAAAATGGCAGACCAAATTTCCGATGCCGTTTTGGATGCTATTTTAACGGAAGACAAACACGCACGCGTTGCCGTGGAAACACTGGTAAAAACCGGAATGGCAATTATTGCCGGCGAAGTACGCACCAGTACCTATGTCGACTTGGAAGACCTTGTCCGCCAAGTTATTTTAGATATCGGTTATAACAGCAGCACCGTAGGATTCGACGGTGCTTCTTGTGCAGTGTTAAACGCTATCGGTAAACAAAGCGCCGATATCGCCATGGGCGTAGACGAAGCCGCTAATAAAGACTTAGGCGCTGGCGATCAAGGTTTAATGTTTGGTTACGCAACCAACGAAACCGAAGTTCTCATGCCAGCACCTATTTTTTATGCCCACCGCTTAGTGGAAAAACAAGCTTACTTGCGTAAAAGCAGCAAGCTTAATTGGCTGCGTCCAGACGCCAAAAGCCAAGTCACGTTGCGTTACGAAAACGGCAAGCCCATTGCTGTAGATGCCGTTGTATTATCGACCCAGCACGAACCCGATGTCTCGCAAGCCACCATCAAAGAAGCCATTATGGAAGAGGTCATCAAACCTATTCTACCGGCAGAATGGCTTCACAAAGACACCCAATTCCACATCAACCCAACCGGCCAATTTATTATTGGTGGCCCGGTAGGCGATTGCGGCTTAACCGGTCGTAAAATTATTGTTGATACCTACGGTGGCATGGCTCGCCACGGCGGCGGCGCATTCAGCGGTAAAGATCCATCAAAGGTCGACCGCTCTGCCGCCTACGCTGGCCGTTACGTAGCAAAGAACATCGTTGCTGCTGGCTTAGCCGATAAATGCGAGATCCAAGTAAGCTACGCCATTGGCGTTGCCGAGCCCACGTCTATATCTATCGATACTTTTGGTACCGGTAAATTAAGCGATAACGAAATTGCAAAATTAGTGCGCGAACATTTTGACTTGCGCCCGCGCGGCTTAATCGAAATGCTCGACCTATTGCGCCCGATTTATCGCGCAACAGCCGCTTATGGCCACTTTGGCCGCGAGCTACCCGAATTCACCTGGGAAGCCACCGATAAAGCCGCTGCATTAAAAGCGGCACTTTAATCCATTAAGCCTATTCATTGAATGCGCGGCACACCCC
>NZ_CEXWTU010000121.1:2822-7457 GCF_982758155.1 Marinagarivorans sp.
CGCCAAGCGAGAATTAAATGACTATTTCAGCAGCTAATAATTTTACCGACTTCAAAGTCGCCGCCAAAGACCAAGCCCATTTTAATGAGCTTGCCGCGTTTGGTCGTCGCGAAACACAAATTGCCGAAGGCGAAATGCCTGCATTAATGGCATTACGTACTCAATACAAAGCTGACCAGCCGCTCAAAGATGCGAAAATTATGGGTTGTATTCACATGACAATCCAAACAGCCGTTCTAATCGAAACCTTAGTAGAACTCGGGGCCGAAGTTCGCTGGTCGAGCTGTAATATTTTCTCAACCCAAGACCATGCCGCCGCAGCCATAGCCGCCGCCGGTATTCCGGTTTTTGCTTGGAAAGGCGAAACAGAAGAAGAGTTCTTGTGGTGCATAGAACAAACCATCGCCAAAGAAGGCGTAGAGTGGAGCCCCAATATTATTTTGGATGACGGCGGCGACTTAACCGAAATGGTTCACAATCGTTTCCCTGAGCTGCTCGACAACATTCACGGCATCTCTGAAGAAACAACCACAGGCGTACATCGTTTATTGGAAATGATGGAAAAAGGCGAATTAAAAGTGCCGGCCATCAATGTAAACGATGCAGTGACTAAATCTAAAAACGACAACAAATACGGTTGTCGTCACAGCTTAAACGATGCCATTAAACGCGGTACCGATCACCTATTATCTGGTAAAAAAGCCCTTGTTGTTGGCTATGGCGATGTAGGTAAAGGTTCTGCGGCTTCGTTACGCCAAGAAGGCATGATTGTAAAAGTGAGCGAAATCGATCCGATTTGCGCGATGCAAGCCTGTATGGATGGCTTTGAAGTTGTTTCACCTTACAAAGGCGGCGCAAATACCGGTAAAGTAGAAGATATCGACACTCTTTTATTAGGCACTACCGATTTAATCGTAACCACAACCGGCAACATTAATGTCTGTGATGCGGCAATGCTGCAAACTTTAAAAAATCGCGCTGTTGTGTGTAACATTGGCCACTTCGATAATGAAATCGATACCGCCTTTATGCGCACAAACTGGGAATGGGAAGAGATTAAACCGCAGGTACACAAAGTTTACCGCGACAAAGCTAGCGACAACCATTTACTGCTATTATCTGAAGGCCGCTTGGTTAACCTCGGTAATGCAACTGGCCACCCTAGCCGTATTATGGATGGTAGTTTTGCCAACCAAGTGCTTGCGCAAATTCACTTATACGACGCAAAATTTGCCGACTTACCTGCTAGCGAAAAAACCCAAAATATTTACGTTAAAATATTGCCTAAAAAGCTGGATGAAGAAGTGGCAAAAGCCATGGTTGAAGGTTTTGGCGGTGTATTAACGCAGCTAACACCAACGCAAGCGGAATACATTAATGTTCCAGCCGAAGGCCCCTACAAGCCAGAAAGCTACAAGTATTAGGGGCGGGGTAATAATAGTTTGTCCAATTGGCGAGGGCGCCTGTTTTCTCAATAAGGCGCCCGAAGGGGCGCATGCCGGGGCATGTAACGCTTCGGGCAACGCAGTTGAGGAAGCAGGAGGCAAGTATAATTGGATAAAGTATTTTTTCCTCGGCCCTTAATCGCTGCTATCTCTGTACTGCCTTACTTTGCACCTTGTTACCATCAAGATGCAAAGTAAGGCGACTAACAACGGCAAAACCACTAGGAATTAACCATGAGTGACATTGAACCTCTTCGTTTAAGCTTTGAGTTTTTCCCGCCTAAGACTGAAAAAGGCCGAGAAAAACTGGCCAACGTTCATAAAGAATTAGCCGTCTGCGAGCCTGAATTTTTTTCGGTCACCTACGGTGCTGGCGGTTCAACCCGCGACAATACCATCGGTAGTGTTAAAGCCATTAAAACTGCCGGTAGCGCAGTAGCACCGCACTTGTCTTTTGGCGGCGATGATGAAGAATCCATGATAGCGTTGCTCAATGAATACAAGGACATGGGCATTGATCGCCTTGTCGCATTACGCGGCGATATGCCTTCTGGCATGGGTGGTTCTTACCAAATGGTTTATGCCAATCAATGAGTAGAATTTATTCGCAAGCATACCGGCGATCATTTTCACTTAGAGGTTGCGGCCTACCCCGAGATTCACCCAGAGGCAAAAAGCTTTGATAGCGACATCGATTTTTTAAAACAAAAATTCGATGCGGGTGCAAGCTCTGCAATTACGCAATACTTTTACAACCCAGACGCTTACTTCTACTTTATAGAAAGCTGCATGGAAGCGGGGATAGATAAGCCTATTTACCCAGGTATTATGCCCATTACCAACTATCAAAGCCTATCGCGCTTTAGCACCAATTGCGGCGCCGAGATTCCGCGCTGGATGCGCAAACGCTTAGAAGCCTTTGGCGATGATACAGATAGCATTAAAGCGTTTGGATTGGATATTGTGAGCGAACTGTGCGAAATATTACTCGAAAATGACGCGCCAGGTTTACACTTTTACACCATGAATAATGCTGAGCCAATCACCACGATTATAGAAAACCTGGGTTTAATTCCAGGTAAAGGTTAATTCTAGAATTAATCTAACGACTGCGGCGCTATTCACAGCGCCGTACATTTTAGCACTATCAGCTTACGTTATTACTTATGCGCATCCCTCGTATTTATACCACTGTAGAACTCACCACAAATATTCAAGCCGAACTTGAAGAGAGCATCGCGCACTACCTCGGCAAGGTATTACGGATGACGACAGGGCGCGAGCTTGTTTTATTTAACAATACCGGCGGCGAATACCAAGCGACCATTGTTGATATTAGTAAAAAGAGAGTTTGCGTAGATGTAGGCCAGTTTATCGAAGGCAATCGCGCCTCACCACTCACCACGCATTTAGCGATTGGTTTGTCCCGTGGCGAACGCTGGGATTTAGTCCTTCAAAAAGCGACTGAGTTGGGGGTTAGTGAAATCACCCCATTAATGACCGAACGCAGCGAGGTTAAACTGAGCGGTGAACGGCTCGATAAAAAAATGGCACACTGGCAAGGTATTATTATCAGCGCTTGCGAACAATGCCAACTCAACATTTTACCAAAACTAAACGCGCCCATTCCTTTTAGTCAATTTATTACCGGCGAGCACAGCGGCTTAAACTTGGTACTGCACCACCGTAGCGATAAAAAACTAACAGATTATAGTGCTCCAAGCTCCTGCACATTACTGGTAGGACCAGAAGGCGGGCTGAGTGATGATGAGATTATTCAAGCGCAAAACAAGACCTTTAATGCGCTCACGCTCGGGCCACGTGTACTCAGAACAGAAACGGCTCCGCTAGTTGCATTAAGTGTATTGCAAATGGCTTGGGGCGATTTTTAACAAAAGCGCCCCGCCCAATTAATTACCGCCAACAGAGTATTCGTAATTACGTAATACATCTAGAAATTCTTGGCCATACTTTTGCGCTTTGGCATCACCCACACCACTTACCTGCATCAGCTGCTGGGTATTTTGCGGCCGTACTTCTAGCATATGTTTTAAGCTAGCATCGTGAAAAATAACATACGGCGGAACACCGTATTCTTCCGATAATCGTCGTCGGCATTGTCGCAATGCATGCCACAAAGGAAGGTCTTCGTGATCAACCTCAATAGCCTGGCGTTTGCCTTTTTTGGTGGTTGTTTTCGTATCTTTACGCAATTCGATATTTTGCTCGCCACGCAATAACGCGCGACAGCTTTCGGTTAATAATAAACTGCCGAATTCACGATCAACATCCAAAAATCCCAGCGCGGCTAATTGCCTAAACAAACCTTTCCATTCGTGTTGCGACATATCACTACCGATGCCAAAGGTCGTTAATTTATCGTGGCCATATTGTTGAATTCTGTCATTTTTTTCGCCCCGTAATACATCAACAACATGCTGTACGCCATAACGCTGGCCTGTTCGGTAAACACACGACAACGCTTTTTGTGCCGCTTCTGTAGCATTCCACGTTTGTGGCGGCTCGATACACGTATCGCAATTACCGCATGGCTCCGGCAGCTCATCATCAAAATAACGCAATAATGTTTGTCGCCTGCAGCTCGCCAACTCACACAATGCCAACATCGCATTAAGTCGCTCTTGCTCGGCACGACGGAAAGCTTCGTTGCCTTCACTATTGCTCGTCATTTGTCGCAGCTTAACAACATCTTCAAAACCGTATAACAGCAGTGCTGTCGAGGGAGCACCATCACGGCCCGCTCGACCGGTTTCCTGATAATAAGCCTCGATACTTTTGGGCATATCTAAGTGAGCAACAAAACGTACATCGGGCTTATCAATGCCCATTCCAAAGGCAATGGTAGCCACCATCACCACGCTATCTTCACGCAAAAAACGGCGCTGGTGCTTGGCTCGCATTTCAGGCGGTAAGCCTGCATGGTACGGCAAGGCATCAAAGCCCTCCTCTCGTAACCAGGCGGCGGTTTTTTCAACTTTATCGCGCGATAAACAATACACAATACCGGCATCGCCATCGTGTTCTTGTTTTAGAAATTTAATTAACTGCTGACGCGGGCGGTCTTTGGGTTGAATACGGTACTGAATATTGGGCCGATCAAATCCGCTGATAAATTGCTGCCCATCGTGCAGTGCCAGGCGATCAATAATTTCTTGTCGCGTGCGCGTAT
>NZ_CEXWTU010000121.1:7467-14245 GCF_982758155.1 Marinagarivorans sp.
AATTCAGTATGCAGTACATCTAAACGTAAATAATCCGCCCGAAAATCGTGCCCCCATTGCGCCACACAGTGGGCTTCATCAATGGCAAATAAAGCAATTTGGCTTTGTAGTAGTAAATTAATCGTGCGCGCCTGAATCAAACGCTCCGGCGCAATATAAACAACATCAATCTGCCCTGCCCGCAACGCTTGCTCATTATCGTAAATCTCTTGCGGCGTTAAAGTACTATTTAAAAACCCCGCCCTCACCCCCAGCGCCCGCAACGCTTCAACCTGATCTTGCATCAACGCAATTAAGGGCGAAACCACAATCGCAACACCGGGGCGTAGCAAGGCCGGAATTTGATAACACAGCGATTTACCGCCGCCGGTCGGCATAATAACTAAGGCATCATCGCCACCAATAACGGCGTTAACAATAGCCTCTTGCTGACCACGAAATTTATCGTAACCGAAAACGTGCTCTAAAACTGATAAGGGGGTTTGTTGCATTATTGACCTTTAGCTTTTCCATTAAGATTGGATTTTTTTAACTCTTGCACAACCTCCGCCAACCCCGAGGAGAGTTCACCACCCAACGAGCTCACATTCCCAGAAATATCTTCAATCACCTGAGAGTTTTCATTATTGATATCATTAACTGCTAGCAACAAATCATTAACAGACTGCAGTAACTGCGCACTCTGCTGTTCAATTACATCAACTCGCGTCATTACGTGCGAGGGAATATTGATATCGCTGTTTAAAACTTTCTCACCCTGTACATATGCAAGTAATCCAGTAGCAAAAGTAGCGGCAAAAGCTAATATTGCTATATATGTAGATGCTCTAGCTTGATTTTTCGCAGAATCTGAATCAGCTTTAGCCTGCTGAAGATTACGGTAATCAATCAAATGCATTTGATCTTTTACAGAAAACAAAAGCTTGGCTGCTGTATCATTTTCTTTTAGTGGCACAGCTCCAACCTTACAAAAAAAATCACCGCTATTAATTAAATTCACATAGTAGCGAACCCTGTCCTCTCCGATTATTTTATATTCTTTTAGAAACTCACCAAAAGAAAAGGTGTCGTTCCTTTCAGCATATTCCAGCATTTTTATAATCGACGTTTCGCTCATATTAACCTTCCGCTGAATTAGTGAAATCTGAAAATGTTATCACCACTTTTCGAACAATGCCCAACCTATCGATAGTGTGCGATGAAAATTGCCCAGGCCCTCGGAGGCAGAACGCAGCTTTAGAGCCGGAAAGCAACTCCATTCAAGACTCACCAAGACTGAATTAACCCTGAAAACTGCTCCTCGACTGTAAGCTCCTGCGCAGTTCTAATAAGGCATATCCTATACCGATGTATTTTCAGGAACCGCCCATCCTTGGACATAAAAAAGGCGGCCATTGGCCGCCCATTTTAGCTATAGCTAACTATTCACCATAAACGGGGAATTTAGCGCAAAGCTCTAGAACTTGACCTTTAACACTAGCAATCACTTCTTCTGCATTACCCGCTTCTAAAGCATCTAGAATGTCGACCATCCAGTTTGTCAATTGCTCACACTCCGCCTCACCAAAACCACGCGTGGTAATAGCCGGTGTACCGACACGTAAACCCGAGGTTACAAACGGTGAACGTGGGTCGTTAGGTACGGCGTTTTTGTTAACAGTGATATTAGCCGCGCCTAAAGCAGCATCAGCATCTTTACCGGTATATTCTTTGCCGATCAAATCAACGAGCATCAAGTGGTTTTCGGTTCCGCCGGATACAATGTTAATGCCACGCTTAATGAAAGTATTTGCCATCACTTTTGCGTTTTTAACCACTTGCTGTTGGTACGCTTTGTACTCATCGCTCATGGCTTCTTTGAAGCTTACCGCTTTTGCCGCGATAACATGCATCAACGGGCCGCCTTGGCCGCCAGGGAAAACAGCCGAGTTTAACTTCTTCTCGATCGCTTCGTTGGCTTTCGCCAAGATGATACCGCCACGTGGGCCGCGCAATGTTTTGTGCGTAGTCGAAGTCGTTACATCAGCAATGTTAACCGGGCTTGGGTAAACACCCGCGGCTACCAAACCGGCAACGTGAGCCATATCTACTAACAAGTAAGCACCGACTTTATCTGCGATATCGCGAAAACGCTGCCAATCAGCCACTTGAGAATAAGCCGAAAAGCCCGCTACGATCATTTTAGGCTTGTGCTCTAGCGCTAAACGCTCAACTTCTTCGTAATCGATCAAGCCGGTATCTGTGTTTAAACCGTATTGAACCGCGTTGTAGTACTTGCCCGAAAAGCTTACTTTGGCACCGTGGGTTAAGTGACCACCGTGTGCCAAACTCATACCTAATACAGTATCGCCAGGTGCACATAATGCCGCATACACAGCCGCATTGGCTTGTGAACCTGAGTGCGGCTGAACGTTGGCATAATCGGCACCAAACAAGGTTTTAGCACGCTCAATCGCTAAGCCTTCAGATTGATCAACATACTCACAACCGCCATAATAACGCTTGCCAGGGTAGCCTTCGGCGTACTTATTGGTCAGCTTAGTGCCTTGCACGGCCATTACCATAGGGCTGGTGTAGTTTTCGCTCGCAATCAGCTCGATGTGCTCTTCTTGACGACGATTTTCATTTTGAATTGACGACCAAATTTCGGGGTCAAAATCGGCAACGGTTTGGTTTTTATCAAACATAGGAATCCTCAAATCACAGCTAGGCCCTAGGCCGGCATATTGGTTAGGTTTTAAAGGGAAAAATATAGGGCGCGATTGTACACTATTTGGCAAAACCTTCACCGCCAGATTTTGGCTTTCTCTGTATTGTTGAGCCAAATATTAGCGCGCGAAAGTACCAATAGGGATAGAAAAAGAGAATGCTATGAACGGCTCCTCTAGATTTAAGTTCAGATCCAAATGCGCAGCTATTCCCACATGCCGCCCACCGCCCGCACTTACCCGTAGAGGAACACCTAAAGTTCGGAACTGTTCTCGCCGGCATTCATACTGAACACTAATTGTGATGCCAGAGCTACGATCGGTTTCTACGCAATCAGTACCGATATCGCCGTGTAATACACTGAGCCCCATAGAAGCATTAACGTAACCGCCCCGTGCAGGAAAGTGCCACATCCGATCAGACCCAACTCACTCATTTCCCCCTCGATAGCTTGCTGTGAACCTCGCTCCACCCTGTGACGGAAAAGAAAATCCTGATCCAATACCCGATAGCTGGCCATCCATTGCGCGTCTTTAGCCGAAAAGTTGAACTGCACCCCCGCAACACCAAAATCGTCCCCTCCACCGAGGTTAAGGACGTCGAGCCAGTAATGCTTCGAACGCCCGCCTTCGACAGGTTTCGATTCAACGACAGAATCACTGTTGCCCTCACCCACAGCTGCTGTTCATGGTGATGCTGCCAAGCCGAATATTAGCACTCCTGCTTTATAGCATGTGTATAGCGCTGTCATTTTTTGATCCTTATAACAATAGTAATACGACTTATTATTTACGACGCAAGACAAAGAGTTATCCGCACTCTGCAATTTGACCAACAGCATATAGACATCCACTTAAGCCACTCGTATGCTGTGCTGGCATTGGTGCAAAGGACTATAAACTGGCGACCAATTGATAACTCTAACAAATGCATTCTGGGAGAAAACATTAAAATGGCACTTTATAAAAAACACATTTCATCCGTCGCCGCAGTGGTTGCCGCTGCGATGCTAAGTGGTTGTGGGTCGAGCAATAACGATACCGCGCCTACAACAGCCGCCAGCTCATCGATGGCAATGGATTCATCTAGTAGCGCAACAAGCTCAAGTGAAGCTAGCGTGGATTTGGTTGCTCTAGGTAAAACAGCCTATGAAGCACAATGCGTTGGTTGTCACGGTGCCGATGGCATGGGCAGCACAGCGATCAACTTAGGCGATGGCCCCGCTGATTTAGCCATGTACATCGAAACTAATATGCCTAAAGCTGGTGCTGGTGCTATGCCCACTGATTGCGATGCTGATTGTGCAGAGCAGGTTGCAGCTTATATTAATAGCTGGGACGACGAAGCTTTTAGCTTGGTTTCAGCAGCAACAGGCTACACCATTGATTCAATCGCAAACTGCGGTGTTGACACCATGATGGATAGCAATACCACAGCGGCATTCAAGGGCAGCACCAATATCATCAGCGGCTGGTCTCATGTTTCAACCGTTGCGCCCTATGATGGGCTCGCAATGAGCGGGGATTCAGCACTTTATGACGTTCCAGGTGTTACAGCAAGTGATAGCAGCTGTAATGACATGAGCACACAGAAAGTTGTGTTAGTGAAAAAATACGCCAATTGGGCACAGCAGCATTCAAACGGTATTGAAGTCTCTATTGCCGACCAAAACAAAACGTTTTCTGATGTCGATAAAATCGTTTTCGAATTCAAATTACACAGCAGCGATAGCGTTATTTTGAGCGAAGGTGAGCTAATGGCCATTTATGGCGATACGCTCACCGATGCTCAGTATGGCGAACTGGATCAAGGCAAGGCGGTATTTGCAGTATCTATACTTGCACCCAGCACTGGCTCAAAAGTTCAAACCGAGCGCTACATTGAAATTGACCAAACAGCCTTAGCTGATCAGTGGATTCGAGTAACAATTCCTTTTGAAGAAATGGATATGTTTACCGGTGAAGTTTGGGAGAAGGGCGCAACTACACTAGCCGCACAAGCAAGCACGGTAGCTGACCGCATTCAAATAAACCCTGAAGTCCTTGGTTCCAAAACTGCCAGTACCACTTACGGCGATGTTATTCGTAATTTGCTTGGTGGCCCTAACGATACCGACTGGGACGCATTGAACGTACCCGAAAGCTTCAAAGAACTTTCAATTTCTATTAAGAACTTAGAAGTACACTGGAAATAATTTAGCCCTTTAGATAACCCAAGGCGCTTAACGTGGTTAAGCGCCTTTTTACGCCCATCCAAAACCCAACAATTGCAATCCCCCGCCAAGCTAAGTACCCTTCGCCACTATCAAATTCGCAACTTCCTAGAGGCTTTAATTAGATGGCGCAATACGTCTATACCATGAACCGGGTGAGCAAAATTGTTCCGCCCAAACGCGAAATCCTTAAGAATATCTCACTATCCTTTTTCCCTGGTGCCAAAATCGGCGTACTCGGCCTGAATGGTTCGGGTAAATCGACGCTGCTGAAAATTATGGCGGGGCTCGATACCGATATTCAGGGTGAAGCGCGGCCAATGCCCGACATTAAAGTGGGCTACCTACCACAGGAACCCGCACTTAACCCCGATAAAGACGTACGCGGTAATGTAGAAGAAGGCGTACAAGAAGCCGTAGATGCCCTTGCCGCGCTCGATAAAATTTACGCGGACTATGCCGAGCCCGATGCCGACTTTGATGCGTTGGCTAAAGCACAGGCCAAGTGTGAAGATGTTATTGAAGCGTGGGATGCTCACAACTTAAACCACAAGCTAGAAGTTGCAGCAGACTCCCTGCGACTACCGCCTTGGGATGCCGATGTCACTAAGCTTTCGGGCGGTGAAAAACGCCGTGTAGCGTTGTGCCGCTTGCTGCTTTCGCGCCCAGACATGCTATTGCTTGATGAGCCAACGAACCACTTGGACGCAGAATCTGTGTTTTGGCTGGAGCAATTCCTTCACGAATTCCCCGGCACCGTGGTTGCCATTACGCACGATCGCTACTTTCTCGATAACGCCGCCAACTGGATTTTGGAATTAGACCGTGGCCACGGCATTCCCTATGAAGGCAATTACAGCAACTGGCTAGAACAAAAGTCGGCTCGTTTAGAACAAGAGCAACGCGGCGAAGTGGCTCGTCAAAAAGCGATGAAAACCGAGCTAGAGTGGGCCCGTCAAAACCCCAAAGGCCGCCAAGCCAAAAACAAAGCACGTTTGGCGCGCTTTGATGAAATGCAAAGCCAAGAATTCCAAAGCCGTAACGAAACCAACGAAATTTATATCCCACCCGGCGAGCGTCTTGGCGATAAAGTGATCGAGCTGCATAACGTGAGCAAAAGCTTTGGCGACCGGTTATTAATTGATAATCTCAGCCTTAACATTCCCAAGGGCGCCATTGTTGGTATTGTGGGTGGCAACGGCGCGGGTAAATCTACCCTGTTCCGCATGATTGCCGGCACGGAAAAACCCGATAGTGGTGAAGTCATTTTGGGCGAAACCACTAAAATTGCTTATGTTGAGCAGGGCCGTGAAAATCTCAAAAATGATAAAACCGTTTGGGAGGCTATCTCTGAAGGTGCCGATCTACTGAAAATCGGGAATTACGAAGTGAACTCACGTTCCTACGTGGGGCGCTTTAACTTTAAAGGCTCAGACCAACAAAAACGTGTCGGTGAATTATCCGGTGGTGAGCGCGGTCGCTTACATTTGGCAAACACCCTTAAACAAGGGGCTAATGTTCTATTACTGGATGAACCCTCAAACGATTTGGATGTTGAAACCTTACGAGCTCTTGAAGAAGCCATCGAAAACTTCCCAGGTTGTGCCTTGGTTATTTCGCACGACCGCTGGTTCTTAGATCGTGTTGCAACGCACATACTGGCCTATGAAGATGAAAGTGAAATTGTCTTTTTCGAAGGCAACTACGCTGAATACCACGATGACTTTGTCGCAAGAAAAGGTAATAACGCACAGCCTAAGCGCGTTAAATATAAGCCCCTAAAAGTTTAGTGGATTTTGCCTTAAGGGGCGAGGCAATAATAGTTTGTCCAATTAGACGAAGGCGCCTGTTTTCTCA
>NZ_CEXWTU010000122.1:0-14146 GCF_982758155.1 Marinagarivorans sp.
AAGGGCTGGTCATTAGGGTAACGCATGGAGCAGTTACCGAGGCATGTAACGCTTTGGGCAACGCAGTTGAGGAAGTAGGAGGCAAGTATTATTGGATAAAGTATTTTTTCCTCGGCCCTAATCCTTTATCGCACTAAAACGATTAAGTTTATGCTGCTCCCGACAAAAATAGACCTTAAGAAAATCAGTAAATAATTGTATTTTTGTCGAAACATTTTCTTTGTGTTGGTAAATAGCCACAATATGACGAATCAGCGTTGTCCACTCGGGTATTTGCGCAATTAACTCGCCCGACTCAAAATCATCCACCAAATAATAATCCGGCAAATAGGCCAAACCCAAGCCTTGTTTAGCCGCCGCTCGCAAGGCATGGCCACTATTACTCCGCCAATGGCTTTTAACCCTTACCGACTCATCATTCTGATTTATAGGGTTAATTAATTTCCACGGCTTACTAACCCCCCTATCTTCAAACAATAACGTTTGATGCTGCTGAATATCATCAGGGGATTTAATCACGGGGTTATTTTGCAGGTAGCTTGGGCTAGCCACTACAAAAAAGCGTGTAGCAGCTAATTTTTGATTCACCACATTCACATCATTGCGTTCACCCACTTGAATCGCCACATCAAAATCGCCATCGATAAGATCAACTTTGCGGCTGCTGATTTCAAGCCGAACTTCCAGCTCTGAGTGCAAACGCATAAATTCCGCAATGGCAGGGATCAACAGTACTTCCCCCAACCAATGCGGGGAGCAGATTTTAAGCTGCCCCTTAACCAGCTGCTGCGCCTGGCTCACCGAGCGCTCTGCCGCCTCGAGATCCTCCATTATTTGCTGGCATTGGCGATAAAAAATATGCCCTGTTTCAGTCAGGCTTGTTTTACGTGTTGTCCTATGTAGCAAACGACTCCCTAGCCGCCCCTCTAACCGGCTAACCTGCTGGCTAACATGACTTTTGGAGACACCAAGAGCACGCGCCGCCGCTGAAAACGTGCAGTTATCAACCACCGCCAAAAACTCTTCAAAACCCTCCCAACGACTCATAACACTCACCACTGTTCACACATAAGAACAGTATCATCAATAAATTCGATATTATCAAACAAAAGAAAACAAACTAAGCTAAGCCCACAGTAACCAACGGCAATTAACACAACACAGAGGAATAGAATATGAGTCTCGAATTAATCGGTGCCGCGAGCACCTTAGGTGCAGCTATTTTAATCGCTGGCGCAGCCATAGGCTCTGGCCTTGGTGTTGGCCAAGTCGGCGCTAAATTTCTGGAAGGCGCCGCTAGGCAGCCGCACATCGCTAACGAACTACAAGTACGTGCACTGCTAATGTCTGGCCTGTTAGATGCCGTACCTATGCTGGCAGTAGCTACTGGCATGTTGATACTGTTTGCCAACCCGCTGGCCGCCTAACTCCATCCCTAGCCGCCCACTTTGTAAAGTTCAAGCACGCAAACTAAGGCGGACCGATGAAGAGAAAGCTATTACAAATGATAACTACAATAAGGCTTCCAACAGAACTGGGAAGCCCTCCTTTTAACGCTTCACTAAATCAATAGTGCCAAAATAAGAGATTCTATTGTGATTAAAAAAATAAGTATTTCGCTCATAATAATGTTAATAATCTCAGCCTTGACGCTTACAGTTACAAAACTGCCAGAGCCTTATTCAACGGCAAGTGAAAGCGCGCAATGGCTGCATAATGGTGTTGATAAGGTCAACAAAAGAGAGTTTGTACTAAGGGACAGTACCCGTGAAACGCAAGCTCACCAAACATTTAACGTTTTCGAAGGGCTTCCATACCGCGAGTTCAAAATCACCGTTTGGTTTCCAGACAACATGGAAAATCAGCAACACCCCCTCATTATTCACAGTCATGGTATGGCTTCTAACCGCAATGACGCAGAATACATCGCAAGTCATTTGAGCTCTCATGGCTATATCGTTTTGGCTGCCGATTATCCGCTTACAAACAGAGCCGCCCCAGGTGGAGCCTTTGCGCCGGACGTGATTAATCAGGCTGACGATATAAAGTATTTTCTTGATAATATACTCAATACCGGTAATGAAGTGGGCCATGACTTCAGCCAATATATTAACCAAGAAAAAATAGGGGTAATGGGAATATCTTTAGGCGCCGTCGCGAGCACTCTAATCACATATCACCCGACCAAACGTGACGCAAGAATCAAAGCAACTGTATCGATAGCGGGAGCAAGCGCAATGTTTGGCGAAAAGTTCTACGGTAATAGCACTACACCATTTCTAATGGTCGCAGGCGAGCAGGATGCTGTGTTAAACCATGAACATCATGCCGAGCCTATCCCAAAACGTATAGCCAATAGTCTATTAGTTAGTATTCAAGGCGGCTCGCATCTGGGTTTCATAGACGGAGCCAAATATATGCGCTGGATGAACAACCCAGACAGCCTTGGCTGCTATCTTATAAACCTGAGTGATCGAACAAATGAAAAATCGTGGTACCCGCAATTTGGCACAACCGAACAAGGTATTATTTATGACGACCCAAGTGAAGGCTGCGCGCAAGGCGCCATATTCCCTAAAACGATAAACCCCTTAAAACAGCACCGCATCACTCAGATATCAACCTTGAGCTTTTTTGAGAGTGTCTTTAATGATGAAGCGGCTATACGCGAATCAGCAATAGTATTTTTAAACCAAACGCTATCGAAGGAACATGACTTTGTAGAAGTACAAAGTAGTATCAGGCAATAAACTCGAGAGCAATATAAGCCCGCCAACCGTCATCCCATAGGCAACTCCTGACCTTAACAAGACTATAGCTGTAACTGTTCGAGACTATAAATTCGAGAAATGAAAAGCTAACGAATCCCATTCGCTAGCTTTAGTGTCAAGGGTATACACCAGCCGCTGCCGTTAAAAGTAATGGATTACAAACACCTTAATAAAGCTTTATCACCTCGCCCCACTTAGGTACCAACTTCTGATCTAACCCTAACTGATCCAAAATTCGCGCCACTACAAAATCAATTAAATCCTCAATGCTTTTGGGGTTTTGATAAAAACCAGGGCTGGCAGGAATAATTACGGCGCCCATTTGAGTAAGTTTAAGCATGTTTTCTAAATGCACCTGCGAATAAGGCGCTTCGCGAGGGACTAGAATTAATTGACGGCGTTCTTTTAAAGCCACATCGCCAGCGCGCTCTATTAAATTATTACTGGCGCCATTAGCAATGGCCGAAAGCGTGCCGCCACTGGCGGGGCAAACAACCATTTTACGGGCAGAGCTAGAACCACTGGCCGCGGGGCAGAACCAATCTTCGCGGCTAAATAAGCGCACAACACCGTTGGAAAATCCAAAGCGCCGCTTTACCCACGCTTCTTGCTGCTTAAAATCGGAGGGAATGTGATGATCGGTTTCGGTATTAATAACCACTTCCGCCGCTCTGGAAATTAATAAATCTACGTCGCAGCCTTGCGCCAATACGCACTCCAATAATCGTAAACCGTACTGCGCACCAGAGGCACCGGTAATCGCTAGAGTAATTTTATCTGCCATTGTTAGTTATTCCTTTTCCTTAAGTGTATTTATTGAGACGTTAAATTTTGAATTAAACGTTGGTGTATTCCGCCAAAGCCACCATTGCTCATAATCACAATGTGTTCGTTGGGCTTAGCGTTTTTAACGAGGTTTTCAAGTAAGGCATCCATTGAATCGAAGCACGCATGCTGCGGATGTTTATCGTCGATAAGAGTTTGAAGTGACCACCCCTGCTCGGCCGGCTGATACCAACAGACACGACTCGCATCGTCACACGCATCAATTAAAGTTTGCTGGTGAATGCCTTGCTTCATCGTATTCGAGCGCGGCTCTATGACTGCAGTAATCGGGGCATCGCCCACTTGCGCACGCAAACCCTGCAGCGTTGTTTTGATCGCTGTCGGGTGGTGGGCAAAATCATCGTACACCGTCACACCATCAATAGTTGCCAATCGCTCCATACGGCGCTTCACATTACTAAAACCGCATAATGCTTCGCAAGCAATATTGGGCTCTACACCTACGTGTCGTGCAGCCGCCATGGCCGCTAGCGCATTGCTAACATTGTGCGCACCGGTTAAAGCCCAGCTAACGTGGCCCACAATGGCGCCATCAAACCACACATTAAATGTGCTTCCGTCTAGGGCTACATTGTGCGCCTGCCATAAACCGCCATCACCAATAGTGTGCTCCGGTGTCCACTGCCCCATCGCTAAAACACGCTTTAAAGCTTCGTCTTTTTCGGGGTAAACCAACAAACCATGTTGTGGCACAGTGCGCACCACATGATGAAATTGGCGTTCAATAGCCGCCAAATCAGGGAAGATATCGGCGTGGTCGTACTCCAAATTATTCATTACCAATGTATGCGGGCGATAATGAACGAACTTAGAGCGCTTATCGAAAAAAGCACTGTCGTACTCGTCGGCCTCAATCACAAAAAAGTCCGAATCGCCTAAGCGGGCAGAAACATCGAAATTTAAGGGCACGCCACCAATTAAAAACCCCGGCGCCATATCAGCATTTTCGAGCATACAGGCCAGCATACTCGCCGTGGTCGTTTTGCCGTGAGTACCTGCAACGGCCATAACCCAGCGCCCCTGCAGCACGTGATCGGCCAACCATTGTGGGCCAGAGGTATAAGGCAACATTTGATTAAGAATGGCCTCAATCACAGGATTGCCGCGGCTAATCACATTGCCCACTACAATCATATCGGGCGCCGGTTTTAGTTGCTCCAGCCCCCAACCTTCAAATATTTCAATCCCCGCGGCACGCAACTGCGTACTCATAGGTGGGTAAACATTCACATCAGAGCCCGTAACACGATAGCCCAACGCCTTAGCTAATTGCGCTAGGCTACCCATGAAGGTGCCACAAACACCCAGAATATGTATATGTTTCATCGATCAAGTAAGGCCTAAAAAAGTAGGCCAAGAGCTTATCACAATCCATCAATTCGAGCGAAAGGCCCTACAACAAGAAAGGATTAGTCAGCTAAACGAAAGGTGCGGTGCGCGGCCACATCGTTTAAAATGCAGCCTATTTGCTTGCCAACCAAGGTTCCTCATGACAGTTACCATCAAAACACCTGAAGAGATTCAAAAAATGCGCATTGCCGGCCGCATGGCCGCTGAAGTCCTGGAAATGATTGGCGATTACGTCAAGCCAGGGATAACGACGGCTGAATTAGACCGCATCTGCCACGAATACATTACGGTAGAGCAAAATGCGATTCCAGCACCTTTAAACTACAAAGGCTTCCCCAAGTCTATTTGCACCTCGGTAAACCAAGTGGTGTGCCACGGCATTCCATCCGAGAAAAAAATCTTGAAAGATGGCGATATTATCAATATTGATATCACTGTGATTTTTGATAGTTACCACGGCGATACCAGCAAAATGTTTTACGTGGGCAAAGTGCCGCAACATGCCGACCGCCTGTGTAAAATGACACAAGAGTGCTTATACAAGGGTATTGAGCTGGTAAAAGACGGCGCGCGTTTAGGTGATATAGGCCACGTGATTCAACAACATGCCGAAAAACATTTTTATTCGGTAGTGCGTGAATACTGCGGCCACGGCATTGGGAAAGTATTCCACGAAGAGCCCCAAGTCGTTCACTACGGCAAACCCAATACCGGCTTTACCGTAAAAGAAGGTATGACATTTACCATAGAGCCCATGATTAACGCCGGTAAATCAGCCACCAAATTAAAAAAAGATGGCTGGACAGTAGAAACGAAAGACAGCCGTTTATCGGCGCAGTGGGAGCACACCCTAGCCGTAACAGCAACCGGCGTAGAGGTATTAACCGCTCGTAAGGAAGAGTCATTCTAATATGACTTTAACTGTGCCCATTTATGCCTGCCAACCCCTTTGCTTTAACCAGCGCCGTTTCCGCAAAGATTTAGAAAAAAAACCTTTAATCAAAGTTTTTAAAGACGCCATCGCGGGTGTAAATGAGCACTTTCAAATTCGTTTTTTAGAAAGTGAAGATATCCGCTACCTTATCGCCGAGCGCGCTGTTTTTACCGATGTTTTACTGCATTACGCGTGGTACCAGCATACATTTGATGACGACATTACGCTTTTAGCCGTTGGGGGTTATGGGCGCGGCGAGCTTCACCCAAAATCTGACGTCGACATTTTAATATTATTAGCTGAATCCGCTGATGGAAAATATGCCGAGCAACTGCAAAACTTTATTACTTTTTGCTGGGATATTGGACTAGATATAGGCAGTAGCGTACGTACACTACCGCAATGTGTTGAGCTTGCTCGCGACGATATTACGGTAGCCACCAACCTACAAGATGCTCGGCGAATTTGTGGTAACGACCTACTCCACGGTCAACTGAAAACACTAACATCTAGCAAACACATGTGGACAGCTAGTGAGTTTTACCAAGCCAAGGTTGACGAACAAATAGAGCGGCATGCAAAACACAACGATAGCGAATATAACCTTGAACCTAACATTAAAAATTCGCCTGGTGGCTTGCGAGACATCCAAACAATCCACTGGGTTGCCAAACGCTATTACGGCGTAAAAACGCTGGCACAACTGCAAAACAAAGGTTTTTTTACCGAACATGAATTCGGCGTATTGCAAACTTGCGAAACCACCCTATGGCGAATTCGTTACGCACTACACGGCGTAGCCGGCAGGCCAGACGATCGACTACTGTTTGAATACCAGCGTGAATTGGCACAGATTTTTGGCTACGAAGATAACGACAAAGACCTAGCCGTTGAACAGTTCATGCGCACTTATTATCGCGCGGTTTTAGCCTTGCGTGAGCTTAACGACGTACTACTGCAAAGCCTTAACGAAAAAATTCATCAGCGTGATCACGAACCCAACATATACCCCGTTAATGCTCACTTTCAACTGCATGATGACTACATCGAAGTCACCCACAAGCAAGTCTTCAAAGAAAACCCATCAGCGTTGTTAGAAATCTTCGTTATTTTAGGCACGACACCCAGCATTAAAGGCGTACGTACCAACACGATTCGCTTGATTAACGAACATCGCTTTTTAGTCGATGACAACTTCCGCAGCAACCCCGCCAACAAGCATTTATTTTTACAGTTATTTAAAAACGGGCAAGGCTTAATTACGCAACTAAAGCGTATGAAGCGCTATAACATACTAGGGCGTTACCTACCGGCCTTTGGAAAGATTATTGGCCAAATGCAGCACGATTTATTCCATCGCTACACCGTTGATGACCACACGCTGTTAGTGATTCAAAAAATGTGTGACTTTAGCGCCCCCAATGCTGAACAAGAATTCCCCATCGCGGCACACATTTTAAAGCATATGGACAAACCCGAAATACTCTATTTAGCGGGTTTATTTCACGACATCGGTAAAGGCCGCGGTGGCGATCACTCAACCCTCGGCGCTGAAGATGCAATCACCTTTGGCCAAGAACACGGCTTATCTGCCAGCGATACAAAACTGCTCGCTTGGCTGGTTAAAAGCCACCTACTTATGTCATATGTCTCGCAAAAACAGGACATTAGCGACTCAGACGTTATTCATGAATTTGCCCTAAAAGTAGGTAACCAGCGCTACTTAAACTACCTGTATGCGCTTACCGTTGCCGATATGAACGGCACCAATCCAGATATCTGGAATAGTTGGCGCGCCAGCCTTATGCGCCAACTTTACACCGAAACCAAACGCGCCTTACGTCGTGGTTTAGAAAACACGATTGACCAAGCCGATCAAATAGAAGACACCAAGCAACAAGCACTCTATAAATTACAAGACAAGGAAATTCCGCCAGAAAAAGCCATCGCCCTATGGCAAGATATGGGTGACGAATATTTTCTGCGCGAAGGTCATAACGATATCGCCTGGCAAACTGAAGCGATTATTAATCACTGCGGCGACAAACCTTTAATATTAGTTAAAGACGACACCAGCCAACAATGGGGCGGCGCCACCCAAGTGTTTATCCGCGTACCCGATCAAGGCAATATATTTTTAGCCGCCGCAACCGTGTTTGCTCAACTAGGCCTTAACATTCATGATGCCCGTATTTACAATACGAATAGCCGCTACACCATCGATACGTTTTATGTATTAGATGAAAATGATCAACCGGTTGAAGATGGCAGTTCTAAACAACAAAAAATTATTGACGGGCTTATTGAAGAGCTTAGCTTTGTTACGCAAGGTGAATATTCCGATATCATTAAAAAGCGCACCCCCCGGATATTAAAACAATTCCCTATTCCAACACGCACAAAAATACAAACCCCCGAAGGCGCCACCTTTACCACACTGGAAGTCATCAGCCCAGATAGGCACAGCTTGTTGGCAACCATTGGTCGCATTTTAATGGAGCACGACATCCAACTTTGTAACGCTAAAATTTCCACACTTGGCGAACGGGTTGAAGATGTATTCTTCATCACCGATCAAAATGGCGACCCATTGACCGACCCACAAGTGTGCGAAGAGCTGCAACGTGCTATTTGTCGCGAGTTGGACGAGCAAGTTGAGCAATCGCAATAATTTTTATTAATAGGGCGGTGTCACCACCGCTGAACACTCATTCTTTATAGCTTTAGCCACTATGAATCACACCCTATCAGCCTTACACCCCTACCCGTTCGAAAAACTTGCGGCCTTAAAAAATGGTATTACGCCACCCGCATCGCTGGAACATATTCCACTGTCCATTGGCGAACCCAAGCACACGCCACCCGCATTTGCACTGGAAGCTATTAGCAACAACCTAAACGCGCTCACGCAATACCCGCTAACAAAGGGCTTGCCCGAACTACGGCAAGCCATTAGCAATTGGGCTAATACACGCTTTACATTAAATAACGCACTCGATTTTGACACCCAGATTCTACCGGTAGCCGGCACACGAGAAGCCCTATTTGCGTTTACTCAAGCGGTAATCGACAGAACAAAAAAAACACCCAAAGTTTTAATGCCTAATCCCTTTTATCAAATATATGAGGGTGCCGCCATTATTGCTGGCGCTGAACCTGTATTCTTAAACTGCACAGCCGAAAACGGTTTTTTACCTGATCTAGACAGCGTAAGCGTAGAAACTTGGCAAGCTTGCCAACTACTCTTTTTATGTAGCCCGGGAAACCCCACCGGCACGGTTATGGACCAGGCTTATTTAATCAAAGCGCTAGCATTAGCAGACGAGCACGACTTCATTATTGCCAGCGACGAATGCTATAGCGAATTGTATTTTGATGAAAGCATGCCGCCGGTAGGCTTATTAGAAGCGTGCATCAATAGCGGTCGCGCCGACTTTAAAAATGCCGTCGTTTTCCATAGCTTATCCAAACGCTCTAATTTACCGGGCTTACGTTCGGGCTTTGTCGCTGGCGACGCCGAAGTACTGGCCAACTTTTTAAAATACCGTACCTACCACGGCTGCGCCTTACCCGTAACAACCCAGCTAGCCAGTATTGCCGCCTGGCAAGACGAAACTCACGTAAAAGAAAACCGTGATTTATACCGCCAAAAATTCACACAAGTGGTTGATATACTCAACCCCGTGCTGCCAGTCAGTATTCCAGAAGCCAGCTTTTACCTTTGGCCCAAAACGCCAATTTCCGATACCGAATTTGCACAAGGGCTTTTTGCTCAACAAAACGTTACCGTTTTACCGGGACAATTCTTAGCCCGCAATACCGCGACCGGCAACCCTGGCGAAAACTATATTCGCATGGCATTAGTCGCCCCCCTCACCCAATGTATTGATGCCGCCCAACGCATCAAGGCCTTTGTAGAGTCTCTATCTTAAAAAGCCTTTTGCGCGTAAGAACTCTCTTACGCGCGACCCTTCTGGCACTACCTTAGCTAACGGCGTACTCATGAGCGAACACCCCCAACCCGAAAACAACGTAAAAAACCTAATCAAAGCCGAACGAATCGACTTAGTCTTTAAAACGCTTAATGCCCACTATCCAGAAACGCCGATACCGCTCGACCATACCGACTCTTACACCTTACTGGTTGCCGTTTTGTTATCGGCGCAATGCACCGATGCACGCGTCAACTTAATTACTCCACTGTTATGGCAACTGGCCGACAACCCCTTTGACATGCAACATGTTCCTGTGGAAGATATTCAAGCCGTTATTCGCCCCTGCGGGCTATCGCCACGAAAGTCCAAAGCGATAAGCGAGCTTTCACGCATATTAGTCGATGAGCATAACGGTGAAGTCCCGCAAAGTTTTGAAGCACTAGAAGCCCTGCCCGGCGTAGGCCACAAAACAGCCAGCGTTGTAATGGCACAAGCCTTTAATGTACCCGCCTTCCCCGTGGACACTCACATTCATCGCCTAGCCCAGCGCTGGGGATTAACGAACGGTAAAAACGTAGAGCAAACAGAAAAAGACTTAAAACGTTATTACCCGGCAGAATCGTGGAACAAATTACATTTGCAGTTTATTTTTTATGGTCGTGAATTTTGTACGGCTAGGGGCTGCGACGGAACCGTATGCCCACTGTGTAAAGCGTGTTACCCAAAGCGTAAAAAACCAAAACTTACACGAAAATAACTCAACGCTTAAAATCACATATCAGTTGACAATTTTATTTTAGCCGTTAAAGTGCGCGGCATTCGTTTTACCCAAACAACCATTCAACACAGGAGCACATTCATGACTTTACCGAGAACTCACCCATAGTCTTTTTGTGCTTAGGCCTGAAAGACACCATGCTTTCAGGCCGGACCTTAGCGTATTTTGATACGATAAAAATCCCCGGCAATGCTGGGGATTTTTGCATCTAGCCGTTACAAAAACACCACACTGAAAGCCGACATTTTTATTTTCGCAATTAATGCGAAGGATTATTTATGCCTGTTTTTATTGAATTTAATACAGCAAATAGCAAAGGCGATGTACCGATTAAAGTGTACACCCAGGCCATCGACCCCAAAGCTATCACACAGTTAAAAAATACCGCGGCCCTCCCCATCGTTGGGCCGCATGTAGCGGCCATGCCCGATGTCCACTTGGGTGTTGGCGCTACGGTGGGCTCAGTTATACCAACCCGCAACGCGATCATTCCCGCGGCTGTAGGCGTGGATATTGGCTGCGGCATGAATGCTATTCAACTATCACTACGCTGCACACAACTGCCTGATAATTTGGCCCCCATGCGTGCAGCTATAGAACGCGCTATACCCGTCGGTTTAGGCGCACACAAACGGATTAGCGCCCGCGACAACGCCTGCAAACCTCTAGCAGCCTCACTGGAGGCTATAACTAAAGCGCACCCAGATATTAAAAAACGGCTTAAAAAAGCGGACAGTCTGTGGGTAACACAAATGGCGACACTGGGTAGTGGCAACCACTTTATTGAAGTGTGTATTGATGAATATGGTTACGTTTGGTTAATGTTGCACTCAGGCAGCCGTGGTATTGGTAATGCTATTGGCAGCTACTTTATAGAGCGCGCCCGCAAGCAACTAGAAAATAGAGAGCGTAAACTTATCGATAAAAACCTTGCATGGTTTGATGAAGCCCAAACCGATTTTCACGACTATATGACAGCCGTTAATTGGGCGCAGCAGTATGCGCGCATTAACCGGCAAGAAATGATGAAGCTCGCGCTACGTGCCATAGAACCTTTTTTACCAAAATTCACCATTACGCATGAGGCGATAAACTGCCACCACAATTACGTTGAACAGGAACAGCATTTTGGCGAAACGCTCTACATTACACGCAAGGGAGCCATTAATGCGGAGCAAGGGAAACTGGGGATTATCCCTGGAAGCATGGGTGACAAATCGTTTATCGTGCGCGGTTTAGGTAATGCCGATTCTTTTTGCTCTTGCTCCCATGGCGCAGGCCGCGTGATGAGCCGAAGTGCCGCACGACAACGCTTTAGCCGAGAAGATTTAGCCGAACAAACACGCGGCGTAGAGTGCCGAAAAGACAGCCGCGTGATCGACGAAATACCAGCGGCCTATAAAAACATCGACGACGTAATGAACAACCAAAGTGATTTGGTAGAAATTGTTCACACATTAAAACAAGTCATTTGCATAAAGGGATAACCATGGGCAAACGAAAGAAGAGCAGTAACAAAGCAAAACCAACGGCCGTTAAAGTACTTAAAAAATACCGCAATACCGTTTCGCAAAATCCTCTATTGCGCAAAGGCGGCGTTCACGAGAAAACCCATAAAGCACTGCGTACCAGTACCAAACGTGAGTTGCGTGCGAAAGCGCGCGACTCAATTCTTCGCTGTGCATAAAAAAGACGCCTTTCGACGCCCAAGGGGGAAACGGGTTATCAGGCATCGTCACTGAACATTCGAAACACTTATTTTTCTAAGTTAAATACCACGCGGCGACTCATTCCGTAAAATTCAACCACCTCACCAAAGCGCTCATTAGGCGTAAATTTCCAGCGTTTAATGGCATTCACTACCGACTTATCAAAAATGTTTTCAGGCTGCGCGCACAGGCAAACCAGACATAAGTCACTGGGAATCAAGAGGCATTGCCGGGGGTATTCTGTTTGCGGTATTCACTGGGCGCTAGGCCAGTAAGGCGCCTAAAAAATCGATGAAAAGCCGACTTACTATTAAAGCCTGCACGACCAATAATATCGTTAATCGTCATATCGGCATTGTCAGCACAAGATAACAAGCACTCGGCCTCATAGGTGCGAAAAGCATTAACAAACTCAGAAAACGAACAATCGAAATACGCGTTTATCAAACGTGAAACATCCCTTGAGGGCAGCTCAACCGCATTTGAAAACTTGTCCACGTTGAGCGTTTGCTGCAGGTGTAGTTTCTTATCATCAATACCGCTAATTATTGCCCCTAAAGCCTCGTGTTCCTCATGGTTATTGGCGGGCCTTTGCTGCCGGGGTAAATAAGCAGGCTGACTTTGCCCTCCCGTTTTTATTGAATAAGGCACCAGCCCTTCAGCTGCTGGCTTAGAATGCACGGCTAACTGCGAGGCTAAATCCTCATCTACCGGTGCACTTGATGGGCGCGCTTTTAATTGAAGCGGTTGAAGCGGTTGAAGCGGTTGAAACGGAGAGAGCATGCGTATAACTTTAAAGCTGTAAAACAGCAGTACGTTTACCCAGACTAATATCGCAAAATCATTAATAATTCCGAGTACATTTGCGACGTCAAACGACATATGCTCACCAGCAATATGTACGCCCAAATTTAAGCTCCACTGCGCGAAAAATCCCCATACAAGTGCTTGTATCCAATAGTTAGATTGATATTCATCATTGGCGTAATGCATGCCGAACACAGCAGGCGCTTGACGCAGGGTATAAATTGCCGCTAGCGCATAAATACAGGGTACTAATCGCATTAATGTCCACCAGGTGTAGGTGCCCGGATTAAGGGAATCGAGCTCGACAGAATAACTAATCAGGTCAATATCTAGACCATTGGTAAAGGCAACCGTCAGCGCCATAACAAAAGCCGAAAAATGTAACATGTGAATCGGGCGAAGCTGAAACTTCGGGGTAGTGAGTGCCTGCACAAACAGCAGTAAGAGCGGCCCTTTAGCGATAAAAGCAAATGACGCAAAAACAATCACCAGCCAAGAAACAGGGGCTAGCACTGCACGCAGTTCGGCTTGCCACACAAGCAATATTGCCGCGGCATCCAACCCGATAGCAATAAACAACAAACCCAGAAAATACCGACACATTAGACTTGGCATTGGCAGTGCCCTAGCAATAACCACCAATCCAAATACCAGAGCACACTCCAGTGTAGCCACGATCAAAACAATGTCGATTATTGAAAAGTGAATAGCTTGCATGGGGTGTCTGTTATCTCGGTAAGCTCGAATTTAGATTGGCACAATTAGGCTAAATACAGGTGCCGGCTTGGTCACTATTACGCCTCCGGGATTACTTTTATTGTCACGCGGTATTACAGTAGAGTATAAGGGACGAGGAAACAATATTTCATCCACTAATGCTTGATCTCGACCTCCTTATCTTCGTTGCTCAAAGCGTTACATGCCTCGGTAACTGCTCCATGCGTTACCCTACTGACCTATGCCATATAGGCCCCGGCATGCGCCCCTTTAAGCGCCTCGATAAGAAAGCCGATCGA
>NZ_CEXWTU010000123.1:0-14097 GCF_982758155.1 Marinagarivorans sp.
AAGCTATTAGCGAAGGAAAAACTGGTTAAAAAGTCACCTTGAAAGGGCTGCCCTACTGACCTATGTCCATATAGGCCCCGGCATGCGCCCCTTCGAGCGCCTTGTTGAGAAAACAGGCGCCCTCGTCTAATTGGACAAACTATTATTGCCCCGCCCCTAACGCTATTTACTTCAGTTTTGCCAGGGATGTCTTTCTACACGATACCGCTTCGCTTCGTATAACATCACCGACGACTATCTGCTGTACATTTATATTCGGCAAATAAAGCGTCACAAGCTCCTTCTCTAGCGCCTCTCCATTTGGGGGTTTGTTATTGCCATCATTAGAAACCGATAAAATTCTTACAGATTCTTCAAGTATTTTTTCATTTTCGCGATAGACCACAAAAGGCGTACCCTCCGCTATACATCCAACCCTCACCGTGCCAGACAATGCCACACCTTTTAGGAGCAATCCGTTCAATTTATCTACCGTGTCGATGGTCATTTCAAACGCTACTGGTGCTTTATTACACCCCACCAAACACAGCGCAAGTAGCCCGTAAAATACAATATTTTTATTTTTCATAAGCACACTAATACAAGTTAATTTTCTGCAAAATACTATTAACAACCTTGATACGCAATACTGCCTACCAAAAGAGCCAGAACTTAGGGGCGTGCATGAAATAACTTCCCGTTTTTGAATTCCTGGGTGCACGCTTGCCTTCGTTAAAAATATTTGTAATAGCCGGCTATTGCGCCATATTTTCGCCTTGCCAAGCAAGCACCCACAAACCCAAATTCCAGCAACTTATTCAGTGCACGCCCCTTAGTGGCTACCTGTCCGCCTTTTAACGCACCAAACGCGCAGATACGACAGAGAGTAATTTACGACACGCCCACTCATTTGTGCCGTTAACAAACCACGGCCATGGAATACCCGACAAGCTTTGGCCGTTTAGGCCGAATAGCTCACAAAAATGTACATATATGGTAGCAAGGGACACATCCAAGATTCCGTATGCTTTAGCATCACGCCATCAAGTAATTTTTGACAGTGAAAATCTAATATGAACTTTATGAAATTAAATGGAACAAGCGTCATTATTGGCGCAGCATCCCTATTATCTGTAATCGCTTTTACTGGCTGCACTGGTGCGGGTGACAAAAGCAGCTCATCGATAAACACTCAATCCTCTGCCATAGCAGCCAGCAGCCAACCGAGCAGCATTGGCAGCTCATCTAGTCCCCCCTCCGACCTAGCTTGCAACAACTGTACAGGCGTAGTCATTAACGAAGCGGTTTCCTCTAATATCGAGTTTGAAGATGAAGATGGCGACAGCGAAGATTGGCTAGAGCTTTATAACAATGGCGATCAAGCTGTTTCGCTGGCGGGCTGGAGCCTAACCGACGATCCACTCGAACCACAGCAATGGTTACTACCGGATAGGGTTCTGGCCGCTGGCGAGTACTTGCGCATTTGGGCTTCTGACAAAGATTTATCCGTTGCAGGCGAACCTTTACACACTAACTTTAAAATATCATCCGATGGCGAAACGCTGTACCTACACACCCAAACCGGCGCGCTCAAGCACAGCCTAGAAGTCAGCGGTTTACGATCGGGAGCCTCAATTGGGCTTTCAAAAACGAATCAAGCCACAGTTTTTTACGATACACCCACCCCTGGCGCAGAGAATAGCGCACAAGAATATTCTGGGGTTATTAATACCGAACCGACGTTTTCTGCCATTGGCGGCCCTAACAGCCCCGCCATGGTTATGATTGAGGGTGCGCAAACAGGCCAAGAAATTCGCTATACCCTCGATGCAACAATCCCAAATGCAAACTCAGATCTATACCAAGGCGCGGTACTTACGCCCGAAAACACGGTTATTCGGGCGCGAATATTCGCCGATGCTTTTATTCCGTCGCAAGAAGTAAGCCGTACTTTTTTGGCCAACTCAGCACACGACATTCCGGTTATCACGCTGATCACCGAGCCGGTAAATTTCTTTGATAACGATTATGGTATTTATGTGTTTGGCGATGATTACGAAGCGCGCCTACCCAATTATGGCGCTAACTTCTGGGAGGATTGGGAGCGCCCTATTCACTTTGCCTTTTACGAAACGCCAGGCAACTTAGCTATCGAATTTAATGCTGGCGTCAAAGTTTTTGGGGGTTGGTCGCGGGCGATAAATCTTCAAAAATCTTTAGCATTTTTTTCCCGTACACGCTATGGAACCGACAAATTCAAATATGCTTTTTTTCCTGAATTAGATTACGATAAATTTAACAATGTCATTCTCAGAAATTCTGGCAATGATTGGAATAATACAATGTTACGCGACCTTGCGATAACATCGTTAATGGCAGGCACAGACGTTGATTATCAAGCAGGTCGCCCAACAGCTGTTTACTTAAATGGTGAATACTGGGGCTTGCACAACCTTCGCGAAAAAACTAACGAGCACATGCTGGCTAAAAAACATGATGTCGATAAAGACGATATTAATTTACTCGAAATTGAAGCAGAAGTCGTGGAAGGCTCGGCAAATACATATTTAGCACTAATAGATTATGTGAGCGAAGCTGATCCAAGCAGCCCAGATTTTTACAAAACCGTTGCGGCAGAGGTGGACATCAGTAATTTTATTGCTTACTACACAGCGCAAATTTATATCGTAAATACTGACTGGCCACAAAATAACATTAAATTTTGGAATAGCCCCACCACGCGCTGGCGATGGATTCTATACGATACTGACTTCGGCTTTGGGCAATCGCCGAGCAGCTCAGTGACAACTAACAGCCTAGAGTACGCCACCGGAACAATTACCCAAAGCGGGGGTCGTTTTGGCGGTGTTCGCAACCCGCCAGAATGGGCAACACTTTTACCGCGCAAACTATTGCAGAACCCTACAATTAAAGCGCAATTTATTAATTTTTTTGCTGATCAATTAAATACCCGCTTCTTGCCCACACACGTAGAAGCACATATCACAAAACTGGCCAACCAAATCGCCACAGAAATCCCTTTGCACCAAGAGCGCTGGCCCGATGAGGGCTGGGAATGGCAAGCAAACATTGATGATATGATTCTGTGGGGCAGCCAACGTCCAAGCTACATGTGGCAACACCTTGCAGAGTTCTTTGACTTGTCCATACCGGCTACATTAACGATAGAAAACCTTGATACCCAGGCAGGAACAATCACGGTTAACAGCATTACAGTAGATTCAGAAAGTTGGAGTGGTGAATATTTCCCTGAAATACCCATCACCCTTACGGCAGTCGCCGCTGATGGTTTCGTGTTTTCTCATTGGAGTGGCGCCAGCGATGCTATAGATGCATCTATCACACTCAATGTTACCGACGCATTAACATTAACGCCCGTATTTGTCCCTGCGCTGTAACTAAGTTATACGCCTCATAATAAAATGCCCTCTTGATGAGGGCATTTTATTATGGCGTGCCGCAAAGATTAATATTCAACTGTACAGCGAACAAGACAACCTTACCTGCCACCAGTAAATATAAATCTACCCAACCTTAAATAGCTACTAATACCTAGGCCAACCCTCGCTATCCCAATTTAAAGCACTGATCAGCACAGCTGCAAACTGGTTTTGAGAGGCCGGGTAAGCGTGGCGAATAATAAGGTTGGTATTGATAATATCCTGCCCGCCAGGGCCAATCCAAACATCGTTGCCGCCGTCTAATAGAGAGCCGCCACCGCTCAGCATATCAACACCGTTTTTATCCACATAAGGGCCGGTTATTTTTTCCGAGCGACCGTAAACAATATGGTAAGTACTATTCACACCATCGCAACACTTCCCCAGTGAAACAAATAAATAGTAATAGCCTTGTCGGTAAATAACGTCGGGCGCTTCAATGCCGCCGGCTTTACTTGCAATAGAATAAAGCTGGCCAACGGGTTTCATTGAAAGCGGATCAAGGCGAGTGACCTTAATGCCCGAATTCCACGAGCCAAAAGTCATCCAAGGATCGCCATACTCATCAACCGCTAAATCGGCATCAATGGCGTTGTAATTGTTTGAATTGTTAGAGCTAATCGCCACGCCTTCATCGCGCCAATCTCCGGCTGCCGCAGTGGAGGCGGAAAGTAATCCAATAGCAGACACACGTGAACCGAAAGTAGAAACTGAGTACCACATCCATACGCGATCACCGTAACGGTCGACCTCTGGTGCCCAAACATTGGCCGGCTCCCAATCAGGGACATAATTGCGCCACCAAGCAAACTCACCGGGTAAAACTTGGCCGGTATCACGCCAGTTTCGACCATTGTTGGATTGTTTTGAGCCAATCCAATCAGCCGTAAAATACTGGTACCAAATACCATTTTCTTCATACAGTGTGGGGTCGTGGCTAAAAGTATCGCCGCTCATTACCCAGTGATTTTCTGCACCATTGGTTTCTGATTTATCTTCCACCGGCCCATCAACAGATCCCAGAAAATTTAAGCGCCAAGATTGACCAACCTCGCCATTCGGTACATTTTGCTCAACATTAGCACCATCGCCACTATTGCCACCCGCTACCGTCAACGCTTTTTCGCTTAAACGATTAATTAACTGTATAGAACCATCCCCTAAATCAATCATGCGCCAAAGTTGCGAATCGCCTTGCCAGAATTCGTATTGCGCCACATTAGCGCCATTGGCGGTACTAAGATCGAATACTTCCAGCGATTTCCCGCTCTGCACATTAATAACTGAATAATAATTTTCGATGACTTCGCGAATAATCCAACGCTGATTAGGCCCGCCCAAATCAGTCCACTGAATCACATTCGCGCCGTCGGAATTTGAAGCGTTCGCAACTTCTAATAATTTTCCGCTCAGGCGCGATGCTAACGTATAAACGCCGCGATCTATGTTCGCATCCAAGTGATTAGCCACACTAGAACTGGATGAACTGGAGGATAAGCTACTGGGCACACTGCTCGCAGGTGTACTACTCGATAAGCTGCTGGATGACAAACCGATGCTCGACATAGAAGAGTTTTCGGGAAGATCTGTACCGCCGCTACAACCACTCATCGTCACCGCTAAGGTACTGCAATATGCCAATCGCGTGATGAGCCGATACGCCTGAGCACTGAACATTTTCATAAAGATACCTTATTATTTTTGTCACTATCAAGATGCGTGTGAATAAGCCGCGCACAAGCCTTAAAATACAACAAATCGTTATCATAAAAATATTGCGATGATAAAACTGAGCAGTATACAGCTATTTTTAAGCGCAAAAGATATACCGCCTCACAGCGATACATTTCTAACCTAAAGCCCTTTCAAACCTTACTGGGCAAGTAATACCAAGCACTAAGACTATGAGTAATATTTTATAATTCGACTTTTATATAGTTAGCCAGCGCTACCCCTTGTGCACGTAATTCATCAGCAATCAGCTCACTAATTTTTTTCGCGCCGGGGGTATCAAAATGGGTATGGTCATCGCAGAAAAAATCACCAACCGCACCGCCAGTATTTGCAGAAACATCACCGCCCGCTACAGGGCAAAACGCTAGCTGATTATATAAATCAGTACCCAATGTATGCAGATCAAGTACCGGGATATTTAGCTCATCTGCTGCCGAAAATGTTTCTGTTAAAAAACCTCGACTACCAACGGCAGTGCTGCCGCTGCACTTCACCGCCGGTGCTGGTGTAATAAATACAGGGTGCGCTCCACGTTTAATGGCTTCATTCGCCATGTACAGATATTCTTCTTTAAAAGCATTACCGCCAACATGCCTAGGGCAAGTACGCGAGCCATCATTAATCCCAAATTGAATCAATAAATAATCACCAGCCTGCATTTGCGATAAAGTGGTTACCCAACGATCCTGTAATACAGGAGAGCCGTCACTATTAGTGGCGATACGACACTCGCCATTGCTAGCCATTTGATCGGATACATCATAAAGCCATGTACGCACACTGCGGCCACCGACTGCATAATTTTGCACAGTCACTTTATCGTTAAAGTAATCCCCAATTGTTTTCCCCCACCCAACAGGGCAAGGGGTTTGACCATTAGCAACGGTTGAATCACCCGCAATCCATACTGTTATTGGCGGTAGCTTAGGGCATAACCCTGCGGCAATAGGTTGCTCACTAATGACGGTAATCGAATCGATATTCGCTAAGCCCACGGCATCTAAAGCTTCCAACGTTATCGTGTTTTGTCCCGCATTAAGAAATAACGTAACTTGCTCACTCTGCCATTCTGTCCAAAAATCAGTGGTATTAAAATCCAAAGACTCTGTTTGATCGCCAGCATTAAAATGAGCAGGCCTAGAATCAGCGCTGCCATTGGCATAACGTATAGCGATTTGATAATTAGCAGACTGCTCCACACTAATGACCCATGTCAGCGTTACACCTGCCGCATTAACACCATTCGCATAACCTTCACCACTGAACCCCTGATGGTCACTTTCAATAACACCGCTAAATGCACAAAAATCGCGATCACCTTCCTCTATCGTTGTTGTGATTTTAGCGCTGACAGAAGACGAGCTTAACTGAGCAAGCGAACTCACCGCCGTTGGAACACTCGAATGACTTGAGCTGTTTAAGGCAACCGAGCTAGCTGAAATATTAGATGAGCTAATAGAAGGATCGCTTGATGGAATGTCTAACGGATCGCCTCCACAACCAAAGAGTAAAAGCGTTAAGCTCGAGTAAAAACACAAGATACTGAAATTTTTCATTTTTTCCTCTGCAACATATTGTCTTTTAGAAATAACATAAATAACCGGTGACGTTACGACCAATCTTAGCGAGGGATTTCCATTCCTTTTTATTGAGTTTTTAGAAAATTGCTTAGCCCTATGTTATTTATTTTAATTTCATCAACAATCATTTTGGCAAACAAGTCAGCGCCTTTTTCGTTTGAGTGTGTACGGTCGTTATCAACAAAGAAGGTTTGCGCACTTGATTGCCCCTCACTTAAGGCCCACTCGCTAGAGAGTTGCATTAAATCGATAAAACCCACATTTTGAGCATTTGAAATAGCCATTAGCTCATTACGAACATTAAGCCCACCATAAATATGCTGCGAACCTAAAGAAGATCCGGTATTTCTAACCATGGGGCTCACCAATACAGGGGTAGCACCTTTAGCTTTAATAGCGGATACCACCCCATTAATACGCGAACGATAAACTGATGCCGATGTTGTTTTATCGTTATGACCTAACTGTATTAGAACCCAATCGTTAGCTTTAAGGTTTCGGTTAATCAAATTCCACAAACCGCCGCCATCAGTACGGAATGCTGCACTACCCTCGCCGGAATCGGCATAGTTTTCGACTGAGATAGTACTATTGAAATATTGCGGAATAAATTGCCCCCAACCCGTAAAACGTGAACCCGCAGCTTTTGATAATTGCGGCTCTTGGTCTGCAACGGTAGAATCACCCGCAATAAAAAGAACAGTGGGGTTATCTATTTTTTTGACCGCCAGGCCTTTTAATATCGCTGCATTTTGATTAAAGCGTAAATTCAGGCCATCAACACCACGATCAACATTTTGAATAGGCTGCCCTTCTGGCGATCGTACATTCACCAAAAAATCGATGCAGCCGCCATTCGTCAATGATGTGCTCACCATTTTTCGTCGGGACTCGGCGAAGATTTCTAAACCCCCACTAAATGACTCATCAATTTCCATGGCCACATGATAATGACCTTCGTCACCACCAAAATTACACTCTGCAGGGTTACCGCTGCAGGCCACCAAAGCCGCCATATCAACATCGGCAGTATTCATACAGCTGACAACCGGCTCAGGACAAACGCCTTCAACTACATCATTCCCGGAGATAGCCAAATAATCGATATTTGCTAAACCGGCGCCCGAGTTAGAAGCCAAACGTATGGCGTTGTCACCTTGTTCAAGCTCGACCACCACCGCTTGGCTCTGCCAACTATCCCACGCTTGGGTCGAGGGAAAGTTTACAACCGTCATTGCATCACCATTGACACTTAAAGTACCTGGGCGCTCGGTATCGCCGCCATTGGCAAACTGAAGAGTGAACTCATAGCTGCCTGCTGTACTTGCATTTATCTGCCATGTTATTGCGGCATTTTGTGCATTACTGCTATTAAAATAGGCGCTGCCTGTAAAGCCTAAATTAGTGGTTTCCAAAACACCTGATCCACCACAAAATGCAGCGCTGTCTATATCAAACACCTGAGAAACTACAGCGATACTTGAACTAGAGGCTTCGCTGCTGGATACCGCCAAAAAACTACTCACCGAAGAATTGGAAGAACTGCTTTCCATGATCACATTGGACGACTGAGCTACTGCTTGGCTGCTAGCTATTTGATCATTACCGCCATCACAGGCCGTAATGCCCATGAGCAGTAGGGGTAAAAAACATAAGCTTAAACGTTGCATTTTTAATCCTTTCTTTAAAATTTATTTAAAGTTAACTTTTATCTTTTAGCTGAATATTTATTAGCTATATTGCTATTAACGGACGAACCCATAATCGTAAATTCAGGACGTACGAAACCCTAAACAAGAATTTGTTCATGGTTAACTATTCATAGTTTTTAAGCCATCAAGACAATAAACTTAATGGGCATAATAAATGTTGGACTTATGCTAAAAAGCCAAGGGCATTAGCCCTTGGCTTACAGTTTAAGGGGAGAGCGTAATTGTTACTGCCGCTGCCGGCATGGTGTAAGTTGCCACCGAGTCTCGAGAAAGCGATTGGCCATTTCGGTACCAACCATTAAAACCACTGCCACGATAACGCAAAGTGACGCGGGTGCCTTCGGGGTAGGCGTAGCCTTTCGTCACCAAGGCATTTCCATTACTTTCTACCGTTAACGGAAAGGTGGGCCGAAGTGCCGCCGAGAGTTGTTTGAAATTATCATTGGCTTGCTGTTGTTTTATTTGCAAGGCCGCTAAACGTGCCATTTCAACGGCACCCATTTCTTGAAAATGCACATTATCAGCCTTATCGGCATTTAAGGTTGAATAGTCATTACTGCTTACATTCATGTACATAAAATAGGTGGAATACTCTTGCCCCACACTTTCTAAAAACTGTGTTGCGGCGCCATCCAAATCAATTAATCCGATATTCAAGCTCTGTGCTAATTCGCGGGTAATGACGGGGTGTTCGTGATAAGCCTCGTAAATGCTTGTGCCATCCCAAGCATTGCGCACCACAGTAGCCACAAAGAAAGGCGTTGCACCTAACGCTTGTGTTTCTCGTGCGAAACGAGTCATGTAATCTTGAAAAGTACCATCGGCAGGCGCATAGCGATTAGGGTCTGCTTTGTTTCGATCGTTAATACCGAATTGAATAAAGACAAAATCACCGGCTTTAATATCTTTTTTAACATCGGCCCAATGGTCGTTATAAAAGCTTTTTGAACTACGGCCGCCTAAAGCGCGATTATCTACCATTATTTTTTCTTGATTAAAATAGGGCTGTAAAACTTTGCCCCAGCCCGTTTGCGGATAATAACCGGCGTTATAATCGGATACCGTTGAATCGCCAATTAAAAACACTGTGGCTTTAGGGTAATTAACATTTGGCTGATTAGGTTGAGGGGTATCGCTGGCACAGCGGCCAGGCTCTGGATCGGTTGCACCATTAGGGACGATACAGCTGGTTGCGTTTTCCCAGCCCCAACCGTCACCATCCGGGTCGGTACTATTGCCTTGCTGGCAATACGGAAAACCATTTTGCGCCGTACCACAACTGGTATTGTCGCCCGCCATTATCGCCGTATCATTAAATTGCGCATCAATATGTGTGGCTTGATTAGGCATGGTCCAATGCGTTAAGGCATTACTACTAATATTATTACCGTTATTGAACCACGCATTAAAGTAGTTATTGCCAGTAAGTAAAGCTTTTAGGGTAATGGGCGCGCCAGCAGGAAAAGCACCATTGCGCGTAACTAGGCCTGCGCCGCTAACAGTCGCTGTAATACTAAAGGGCAATGTAGGTTTTAAATTGCCTACCAATGCTTGCATGTCTGTACGATTACTTATTTCCTGAAGACCTTGGGTAATTAAGCCTGCCATTTCAACAGCACCCATTTGTTGAAAATGCGTACCGTCGTTACTGCCATCGGGGTAGTTAGCGTATTCCCCGGCCGGTAGTATCATAAATAAATAGCGCGAGGCATAATCTGGCCCTACATTTTGCACCAGCTCAAACGACTTTTGGTTTAGGTCAATTAACGCGACATTATTATTTTGCGCGACAGTTTTCATTGTGCCGGCGTAATCATTACCCGACTCGGTAAACACATTGCGTAATACATTATTGCGATACGCATTTAAAACCATCGGTGTGATTAAAACAGGAATGGCTCCTTTGGCTTTGGCTTGATCAATATACAGTTGTAAATACTCTGCATAATCGGCGGTAGGCGTATAGCGCTCTTCTTTACTAAAATCGCGATCGTTGTGGCCGAATTGAATAAACACATAATCACCCGCTTGCAATTCATCAACCACGGCTTGCCAACGGCCTTCTTGGTAAAAACTGCGCGAGCTTCTACCGCCAATAGCATGGTTAATCACTTGTGTCGCGCTCTGGAAATAATGCGTAAGCACTTGCCCCCAGCCGGTAATAGGAAAGACATTGTCGCGATAAGTTGAAACAGTTGAATCGCCCACCACATAAATTTTTGCTTGCTGCGGCTGAGTAATCGGTGGCATACAATCGGTTAGCGTAATATTACTAGATGAAAATTGAATGCTATCGATATTACTTAAACCATTCGCCGTAGTCGCCGTTAGTGCAATGGTGTTTTCACCCACAATTAAATTAACGTTAAATGTTTGTGTCTCCCACGCGGTCCATTCTTGCGTTCCATTGAATTCGACATTTCCCGCACCAATGTTATTGACACTAACAGTCGCAGGCCTTGGGTCGGTGCCGCCGTGGGCATAGCGCACTATAACGGCAATGGTTTGGGCCATATCGCTATTTAACTGCCAACTGACTGCTGCACCTACCGCGTTATCCACATTGATATAGCCCGCGCCCTCAAAGCCGGCATGTATGTTTTCGGTAATTCCCTTAAAAGCACATAAACTATCACTGCCTTCAGAAATTACGTGCAGTACAGGCAATACCGGTAAGCTACTAGTCACACTGCTGGCACTTGAAATATTATTATCACTAGACGCCACTGCCGGCAGTGATGAAGACGATACTGGCGCGCTACTAAGTAACGCAGAGCTACTTAAATCGCTCACGCTAGAACTATTCTCGTTATCGGCTACACAGCCCAACAGCAAGGTACTAAATAGTAAAGTGCTTAACCACTTCATGGCGAACTCCAATAGATTTTTATTTTATTACGGCTGTCGCCGCCAAACACGAAACCGGAGCTTCGATTATTTTTTCATTATTACTAAAATCTGAATCGCCCGTAACGTACCAAATGGCCACGCCAATACGCGATTGCCGTATGGCAAAATCACCCTTCCACTGCAATTGCTGAGTGCTGCGCGTGAATTGATGTTTAGGGTCGAGTGTAGTCAGTGGTACTGAGTGAAAGCGTTCGCCGGTGTCGGCATTTTTAAGCATCACAACAACGCCTTTTTCTGCCCAAGCTGCGGCATCCAAAGCTACGCCGGTTTTATTGCTTAACGCCAATTTTAGCGTGCAACTTTCTGGACTAATGCTGGCGCCCTCAATAGCAATATCGGGTGCGTCATAAACAATAGCTTTACCTTTAATTTGGCCTTCGCCGATTCGGCAATCGATAGCGTGAGTTAAGCTATCGTTGCGCTGGTTATAATCACCAAATTCCGAACCGTACTGGATCGCCACTGTTACCGGTGCATCATTATTGGCATAGACACCGGTTGATTTAATAATTAGAACTTGTTGATCGCTAGCGAGTTTTTGCTCTGAATCTAAGCGTGTAAAAGAGGCTGTCGTTTCAGTATCGCTACCTTTGTTAATTTTTAATACGGCTGGCTCAGTTGTGTAATAAAAATGATCGGGCAAGGTGCCGCCGATATTCTTAATGGCCACATTCAAATGGCACTCTTTATCCAGCCACATGTCGCTCACGGAAAAGTCCATATACGAGTGACCGTAAGACTTCAGTGGTACACCCCAGAATACAGCCATAACAATCAACACTATTAACGAATAACGCTGCTGGCAACGGGCTAATTTAATGCCACTGAATTGAATATTTCGTTGTGCCATAGGGGTACCTAATGGAATTAAAATTATTATTTTATCGCGCGATACAAGGGGCCGTTATTGGCCCCCTTCTCGTCCCTTACATCCCTGTACACGTTTAACCTAAGGGGTTATTTACGGGCAATTACCCGCTAAAACACCGGTGTGCCATACATTCAAGGCATCAATATTACCTAAGCCTTCAGCTACGTTGGCGGTAAGCGTAACCACATTGTTACCCGCACTTAAACGCACCTTAAGGGTTTCGGTTTTCCAGTTGGTCCAACTACTTGTCGATGCAAATGCCACATTATTTGCCACCACGGTATTGTTAACACTAATGGACGCCGCACGATCGCTAACGGCCGCGTAGCGAAAGCTCACGGTGTAGTCGTCGCTAGTGGGAACATTTAATGCCCAAGTTACGCTATTACCTGCGGCGTTATCCGTGTTGGCATAACCGGTACCAGTAAAACCACCGTTAACGTTTTCAAGCACACCATTTACCGCGCAAAAACCAGCTGCACTTTCTTGTAACACCAAAATTGCTTCGGTAGGTTCTTGTACTAACTCGCCGGCATAATGCATATCGGGAGTTGGCGCTTCAGGCATGTTGTGACCCAAAAAGAAGCCAGGGTGCGGCGGCTGGTTGTAAGCCACGTTTTGCCATGCGATGGCTACGCGATATTGCGCATCGTGCATGAGCGTGTACAAACGGTAGTCCGATGGAATAGTCGTGGTGGTGATCATTAGCTTGGTATTGTCTTCTGTGCGCCAAATCACCTCTTCGCGCCAGTCACCTAAAATATCGGCCGATAATGATGGTGTCGCTTTGGTGCTGTTATTACTCACACCTTTAAAAGCCGCGTATGCATCGTAAATACGATTATTACGGCCTGCACGGTGATCCCATTTATCAATGGTGCTACCGCTCATTAACTCACGCAGTAAATCGCCATCCCACCAAATGGCAAAGTTAGTACCCGGGCGGCCATCCAGTATTTGTCGATCAGCCGTTAACGTGCCGCCACTAGAACCAAAGACTTCTACACCGGGATGATCGGGGTTTACATCTGCAGCAACACCACGGCCTACATCACAGCGTGTACCGCACGTTGCCGATGACCACGTGCTGTATAAAATATTACCGGTGGCACCGTCGTGTACTTCCACGCCGTGGTCGCCGTAGCAACTGGCGCTTTCGTGCACCATAAACACCTCCAAGCCGGGGTTAGATAAATCAATATCCGTTACGTGCAAGGCATCGCCGTGGCATAAATTTGTGGAATACAAACCCGTGCCATCGTCATCAATGGTCGCTGCGCCATAAACCACCTCATCACGGCCATCACCATCAACATCGGCAATACTTAAACTGTGCGCACCTTGGTATATGTAGCTGCGGTTTATATTGTTGCGCTTGTTTGCAAGAAATTCCCAGCGGGTGGTGAATTGGCCATTTTTCCAATCTACGGCGGCAATTTTTGTTTGACCATCGTCACCGTAATCGTAATAACCACGCGCCCAAATCATACTGGGGGTTTCACCATTTACGTACGCCACACCCGCTAAAAAGCGGTTAGAACGATTGAGCCGTCGGCCCGAGTTATTACCGCCCCAGTCTTGTAAATTACCGCGGGTATTGGGGTAGGTGGTGGTCGCCATCGCCACGCCGGTTTCACCGTTGAACATGGTGAGGTATTCCGGCCCCGTACCTATATGGCCATCGGTGTAGTGATCTTTATTGGCTTCACCAATTAAAGTGCCGGCACTGTCGCGGGCACCATCAGACGTACGCACCGCAAGCTCTGCTTTACCATCGCCATCAAAGTCGTACACCAAGAATTGCGTATCGTGGGCGCCGGCACGAATGTTGGGGCCTAAATCTACCCGCC